>CAYJJL010000234.1:0-2963 GCA_964370455.1 uncultured Faecalibacterium sp. | reverse complement strand
ATTTAATGAAAGAGCTAAATGATAATAAGCAGATGAAAGATGTGTGGACAGGCAGTCTAACAAAACCATCAGAAAAGAAGTTTGGAAAGCACCCTACACAAAAACCAGAATACCTGCTTGAGCGAATCATACTTGCTTCTACAAAAGAAAATGATGTGATTTTAGATCCGTTTTGTGGCTCTGGAACTACTGGTGTAGTAGCTAAAGCACTTGGCAGAAAGTTTATTGGTATTGATATAGAGCAAGAGTATTTAGAGATATGTAAAAAACGACTTGAGAATATTTGAGGTGAAGCATGCCTAATAAAATCACAAAATGGGAGCCTGATGACTTTGAACTGGAAATGACAACGCACTGGACATTTCCTAAACGTGGAGATTGGGCAACACACGATGCTAAATGGCGTGGAAATTGGTCACCATATATACCGAGAAATATTTTGCTCAGGTATTCTGAGGAAGACGATTTAGTACTTGATCAATTCGCTGGTGGTGGAACTACTTTAGTCGAAGCAAAACTATTAAACAGAAATATAATTGGTGTAGATGTAAATGACATCGCTCTTGATAGATGCAAAGAAAAGACCGATTTTGAGTGGGAAAACGCAGGCAAAGTTTATATACATAAGGGTGATGCAAGGGATTTACACTTCATACCAAACGAAAGTATAGATTTGATAGCTACTCACCCACCTTATGCAAATATTATTCAGTATAGCGAAGATATTGCAGAGGATTTATCGCACCTAAAAATCAAAGATTTTCTTACAGAAATGAAAAAAGTAGCATCTGAAAGCTACCGAGTGCTAAAAAATGATAAGTTTTGTGCTATTTTAATGGGTGATACAAGAATTAAAGGTCATGTGCAGACAATGAGCTTTGAAGTTATGAAAATCTTTGAAGCCGAAGGATTTAAGCTAAAAGAAATAATTATAAAAGAACAACACAACTGTCGAGCAACTGGGTACTGGAAAACAAACAGCGTCAAATATAACTTTTTGTTACTGGCTCATGAGTATTTGTTTGTGTTTAGGAAGGGGTATAAATGATAGTAATTACAAGTGTTAATATCAATAGGTATCGTTCAATATTGAATCTTAGATTTAATATTGATAATATGCAAAATTTAGTTGCAATATGTGGAGAAAATAACGTTGGTAAAACGAATACCTTACGAGCAGTTAACTTATTTTTCAATCCTGAAATTTATGATATTTCAACTGATCGACCTACTTTAAAACAGGCACAAGGTGGTGGAAGTATTGACACTAAAATAGAACTGGAGTTTTATGATTATAAAGCAGAAATTTATTACTCAATTACTAGAGATTTCAAACATTATGACTTCTCAAGCAATAATGGTTTATCTGGAGAAATGTACAGAAAAAGTAGCACAGGTAAAACTAAAATTAATTCTACAAAGAAAGCATTGGATAAAAAAGAATTGAATGAGTTTTTGTCAAAGTTTGAATTTAGATATATTGAATCAATAAATATTAATATACCTCAAATTGTAGAACAATTAACAGATGATATTATTGATGTAGAGTATGAGGGTACTCGGATGACTGAGTCTAAAAGAGTATTAAGGGAAGCCTATGGAAAATATACGATGGGATTACAAAACATTTTAAATGTTTTCTCGTCTGATATTTCAGGAACATTTAATGACTTTCGGGAAAACTGGAACATTTCATTCAATGTTCCAAAATCAGTGGATACATTTAGAGATTTAATATCTGATGATGTTGAGTTATTCATTGATGATAAAGGTTGTAATGGAGTAGAGCAAAAAGGTTCTGGGTTGCAGCGTTTAGCTGTAATTTTGCTTCATTTTGAAATAGTAGCAAGGTTGAAAAAGAAGAAAAACATTATTATATGTGTTGATGAGCCAGATATATACTTACATGAAGGATTGCAAAGAAAATTAATTGGTTTTTTTGAAAAAAACTCAAAGTTTATGCAAATTATATACACAACACATTCTAAAATATTTATAAATCAATATTCTATGAAAAATGCTATTCTTTTAGGGAGCAACTTTTACAAACAGTATTCTGTACGCAAAAAAAAGGAAATTAGTGTAGCAGAAACTATATTTATTGACACCAACACAGAGGATGGATATGAAAAAATATGTGAGCATTTAGGGATTGAAAAAAGCAAGTACGATATTTTAGAAAAGAACAATATTCTTGTAGAAGGCGGTTGCGACAAGAAATATTTAGAAGAATTGGGAAATTACTTCGGAGTGGCACAAATAAAAATCATTTCAGTTAATGGTGTCAATAATGTAGATAAATATATGGATTTCTATAATTCATACTATAAAACTAATCTTTCAATATATAAACCAAAAGTGAAAATTTTATTTGACAACGATGCAGCAGGAAGAGATGCTTATAAAAAGATTTCTGCTAAAAAGTATAATTATGTAGATGTTGATTGCATACTTTTACAGAATCATTTAGGTGATTCTAACACAGCCATTGAACGTAATAATTGTAATCACGAAATTGAAGATTTAATTTATCCAGAAGTTATGTGCTATTTAGTCAATGCCCTTTTAGAAAAAAGAAATTTTAACAAAATTGATACAAAAACTACAATAAGGAAAATTCATATGCCATCTTTTAAAAATGGGGGGATTTTATCGCTAATTGATAATGAGAAAAATGAGCAAAACCCAAATAATGGTCAACAAATCTCATTTGTATCCTCAGGACAATCAACTGATCAGATAAAAAATGGTTTGGCAGGATTATTTAATATTCAGGGAGATCGTAAATTAATAAATATTATTGAACGTTGTATGAATGAGTATCCTTTTGTTAGAAATTTTACTGAGGAGATATTTACTTTTGGTTAATTAAGTTGGCAACATTTTGGCAACAAAAAATCAGATACCCCAAAAATCTTATATAATTTGAATAATACAGACACTCCGAAGCACATAACATAATC
>CAYJJL010000233.1:0-2998 GCA_964370455.1 uncultured Faecalibacterium sp. | reverse complement strand
CTTTTTGATAAAGCTTGGCAAGTAATTTCACTCGTTACATTCTCAATACCAGCTTTCTTTTTAGCCATTTCTTTAATATATATTTTTGCCGTCAACTTAAAATGGTTGCCTATGGGTGGTATGCCTAATGCCTCGCTTTTAAGTGGTACAGATTTAATTATCGAGTGGATACGCACGCTTGCCTTACCAACAATCACGTTAACAATTGTTAGTTTAGCAGGTGCTATACGCTATGTGCGCAATGCAATGATAGATGCACTTAGCCAAGATTATATACGCACTGCTCGTGCAAAAGGTTTATCACAAAAAGTGGTTATATATTCGCACGCATTTCGCAATGCTTTAATACCTGTTTCGTATATAGTGGTTGGTACATTATTTTCGCTTTTTGCAGGCTCGGCAATTATTGAAAGTGTGTTTGGCTACAACGGTATAGGCCAGCTTATAATAATAGCAATAAACAATAGGGATAATCAGCTTGTAGTTACGCTTAACTTGTTTTATGCTGTAATTAGCCTTGTTTCAGTGCTGGGGGCAGCTATTGTTTATGCTCTTGTTGCCCCACGTATTAAACTTAGTTAAAATTAAAACATCTATGTAAATAATACAAAAATGAGTGGTTATAAAATGCAGGATAAAAAACCGATTAAAATTAATTTTATAGTATCTATTACAGCTCTTTTAAAAAGGGCTTTTTTAGGTGGCGGTGTGAGCTTTACAAATTTTGAGGAAGATGCTTTAAAAGCACCTATGCAAGTTATTTTTGAAAAAATGCTAAAAAGTAAATTAGCAGTGTTTGGTGCTTTGGCCTTTATAACAGTTTTTATTTTATGTTTTTTAGGCTCAGCGCTTATACCTTTAAACGAAAATTATACAGAGTTAACACATGCCAATTTACCACCGAGCATTAACTATTTAAATTACCCAAGCGAGCTTTCAAACAAAAAAGTGGTAAAAATATCCTCTGGTATTTCGTTTAGTGTGGCAATAACTGATATGGGTGAGTTTTATATTTGGGGAACAGAGGCAAATAAAGAGCAAAAAAATGTTTCGGATTATATATTTGACGTACCTTTAGAGGTTACGCAAAACAAAATTGTAGATGTTGCCGCTGGTGGCAACCATGTAACTGCTATTGATGAAAACGGCAATTTTTATACATGGGGGTATAAAGGCAGTGGGCAATTGGATATACCATCAACCGTTACAGATACTTTTAAAAATTTAGAGATAGATATAAAACAGATAAGTGCATTATCGCAGTGGACAGCTGTTTTAGGCACAAATGGCGAATTATATTTATGGGGTAGCACAGGCGCAAAAAATACCCTGCTTATATCATCAAAAATACAAGGGCGCATAACAAAATTTGCTGGTGCAGATAACAACATTGCATTGCTTTTAGATGATGGTACTATTACCGTAATAGGCGACCAAGGCACAGAGTTTGCAACGCAGTTACCAGAGCAATTAACAAGTGGTAGCGTAAATGTTGTTGATATAGCGGCCACAAACCGCAATGTGCTTGCGCTTGATGATAAAGGCAATGTGTATAGCTGGGGTGGCTCGCAAGATGAACTTTTGAAAACACCGCAATTTGATGAAAAAATATCGGGAATTCATGCAGGTTATCGCAATTTTATAGCACTTTCTGAAAATGGCAATATAACCATTTGGGGTGATGATAATTATGCGCAGCTAAATTTGCCCGATAATGCAAAAGATATAACAACAATTTTTGCGGATTATTTTCAGTTTTATGGCATTGACCAAAATAACGAAATTATTGCGTGGGGCAATAAAGGTTATTTTTTTGGTTCGGATCAATTTGGTAGAGATATTTTTACACGTATCATACATGGTGGCAGAATTTCATTAACAGTTGGCGCTTTAGCGGTAGTTATTTCAACTTTTATAGCATTGTTTGTTGGGCTATGTTCAGGTTATTTTGGCGGCTGGGTAGACCATGTGCTTATGCGTATAACGGATGTTTTTTCGGCAATACCGTTTTTCCCCATAGCTATAACACTTTCGTACGCTATTGGGTTTTCACTTTCACAGGCACAAAAAATGTATTTAATAATGATAATTTTAGGTCTTTTAGGGTGGATGTCCCTTGCGAGGTTTATCCGTGCGCAACTTTTGCTCGAAAGAGAAAAAGATTTTGTACTAGCGGCACGTGCGCTTGGGTTGCGCAATGGTACAATAATGTGGCAACACATATTACCAAATATTTTTAATGTGGTAATTGTTAATTTGACACTAAGCTATGCGTCCTCGCTACTTTCAGAGGCGTCGTTATCATTTTTAGGCTTTGGTGTTGCCGAGCCTACACCATCGTGGGGCAATATGCTAAATTCGGCGCAGGATATATCTGTTATTCAGTTTTATTGGTGGCGCTGGCTTATACCAGCATTGTTTGTTATTATTACAACTTTAAGTGTTAACTTAGTAGGCGATGCCCTACGTGAAGTAATGGACCCAAAAGCAGAAGAGTGAGGTGGCAAGTATGAATAGCATATTAGAAATTGAAAATTTGCACACCTATTTTAATACAAAGCGTGGCGTTGTAAAAGCTGTTAATGGTGTATCCCTTAAAATTAAAGAGGGTAAAACCTTAGGTGTAATTGGTGAATCTGGCTCTGGTAAAAGCCAAACAGCAATGAGCATTTTAAAACTGTTTAGCAAAAACCAATATATAAATAGTGGCGATATTATTTTTAATGGTAAAAATTTATCTAGTTTATCTGAAAAGGCCTTGCAAGAAATACGTGGAAACTCTATATCCATGATATTTCAAGAACCAATGACAAGCCTAAACCCTGTTTTTACAATAGAACGCCAAATTACAGAAACACTTATTTTGCACCAAAATTT
Source organism: uncultured Faecalibacterium sp. (assembly GCA_964370455.1). Lineage (GTDB taxonomy): Bacteria > Bacillota > Clostridia > Oscillospirales > Ruminococcaceae > Faecalibacterium. The sequence continues at coordinate 121 of CAYJJL010000233.1, read as the reverse complement.
AAACAAAAAAGAGGCGAAGAAAAAAGCTGTTGAAATGCTACAAAGTGTAAAGATACCAAATGCTGAAAGTATGGCAAAACGGTATCCTAATGAGCTTTCAGGCGGTATGCGACAAAGGGTT
>CAYJJL010000232.1:0-3067 GCA_964370455.1 uncultured Faecalibacterium sp. | reverse complement strand
TGCTTAATATGTTTATGGAGGTTTCGCCAATAGGTGTGCTTTCGTTAATGGCTTTCTCCGTTGCACAATACGGCGCAGGCATATTTACAGCACTAGGCAAATATATTTTAACTTGCTATTTAGCTTGTATTTTAACATACTTATTAGTTATGTTTTTACCTGTTGTGCTTTACACAAAAGTTAGCCCTAAAAAGTTTTTAAAAGCTTGTCTTTCCATAGGTATGGTTTCACTTTCCACAACAAGCTCAGCTGCAACTTTACCTACATCTATAAATGTTAGTACACAAGATTTAAAAGCACCTGAAAGCATTACTAAATTTACATTGCCTTTAGGCTGTACTATAAACATGTGTGGCGGTGCTTGCTCATTTTGCTGTTTAGCAGTTTTTGTTACAGATTTTTATGGTTTAAATATAGGTTTAAGCTCTATGATAATGCTTGTGTTAGTTGCAACTTTGCTAAACATGGCAGCTCCTGGCATACCAGGCGGTGGCATTATATTAGGTGCATCTTTCCTTTCCATAATGGGTTTACCTTTCGATTTAATGGGCCCTATCAGTGCGTTTTATCGTTTGCTTGATATGGCATTTACAACTATTAACGTTGAGGGCGATGTTGCGGCAAACTTGCTAATTTCTAAATCTGAAAAAATGTGGGACGGCAAAGCGGCCGATGCATAAAACCAAAGGAGCATACATGAACACAAAAACTATTGCATATCAGGGTATAATAGGTAGTAATAGCCACGCAACTAGCATAGAAATAGCACAAAAATTAAACCTCGGCGAGGTTAATATGATAGAGGCTGTTTCCTCTGCTGGTGTAGTGGCAGCACTTAAAAGTGGCGAGGCTGATTATGGCGTTATGGCTGTGCACAATAAAATAGCAGGCGAAGTTATTGAAACAAGCTTGGCATTAAAAGATATTTCTCATAAAATTATTTGCGAGCACACATTACCTATACATCACTGCTTATTTGTAAAAGATAAAACTACACAAATAAAAACAGTGGCATCACATATACAAGCGCTTAACCAGTGTAAAGCGTATCTTGCAAATAACTATAAAAACGTACCTTTGCAAGAACTAGTAGATACAGCTATAGGTGCACGTCATTTGCAAGAAAATATTTTACCAGCAGATACAGCCGTTATATGCCGTAAAAATGCAGGTGAATATTTTAACCTGCACCTAATTGCTAAAAATATTGAAGATATGCAAAATAACGAAACACGCTTTGTTCTAGTTGAGCTAAGTAAAATATAAAGGAGATACTATGATTAAAACTGTTAGCGTTGCAGGCCTTGGGCTTATAGGTGCATCTATGGCAAAAGCCATTACACAATACACAGATTGCACAGTATACGGCTGGAACCGCACAAAAAGTGTAACGGAAAAAGCTATTGCAGATGGTACTGTAGCGGGCGAATTAACAGATGAAGTATTTGCTAAAACAGATTTACTGATAGTGGGGCTTTTTCCGCAGGCATCTGTTGATTACATACTTGCAAACATACCAAAACTAAAAAAAGGCGCAATTATTATTGATATAGTTGGTGTTAAAAGTTCTGTTATAGATGCAGTTGAAGGCGCATGTGCAAGCGCAGGTGTAACTTTTATAGGTGGGCACCCAATGGCTGGGCTTGAGGTAGCTGGCTACGATAACGCTTTTGCAGATTTATATAAAAATGCAAGCATGATTTTAGTGCCTACTGCCACTAGCAATGACGAACAAATCAATCAAATGAGCGAGTTTTTTACAAAAATGGGGTTTGGTCGTATTATGATTTGCTCTAAGGAAGAACACGATGCTATGATAGCATATACCTCACAGCTTGCTCACGTTGTTTCAAACTCTTTTGTAAAAAGCCCAGGCTGTGCAAAACACAAAGGGTTTTCGGCGGGTAGCTACAAAGACATGACACGTGTTGCAACTTTAAATGAGCATATGTGGGCGGAGCTATTTTTGCTAAATAAAAAAGCGCTAGTTACAGAGATTGATATTTTAATTGAAAATATCCAAAATATGCGAAACGCCATTGAAAGCGCAGACGAAGAAAAACTTATTGCCATACTAAAAGAGGGCAGAGAACGTAAAGACTTATATAAATAAAAATTTAACAAACAAGGCACAGGCTGTAAAAAACATAGATATTGTTACTAAAACATATTATGTAATAAAGGCGTGTTCCTTGTTTTTTTATACAAAAAATAGCAAAAGCATTTAGTTACTCTGATAAGCAATATCTTGACAAAAAAAAGCAATAATGTTATAATTCACAAAGTAGAATGTGCTTTAAAGCGCATGATAGTATGGTTTAGCAACAGTATAATTACTTGGATTATATTAGTTGATGAAAATTATTTATTTAATTATTAAAAGAAAGTAGGTAATGCATATGTGTGGCATAGTAGGCTTTACTGGTAAATTAAGCGCGAAGGAAGTATTGTTAAATGGTCTTGAAAGGCTTGAGTATAGAGGATACGACTCAGCTGGTATTTCTGTTTTTACTCCAGAGCAAAAAATAGTAACATGTAAAACAATGGGCCGAATAAGCAACCTAAAGGAAGCGGTTAAAGCTGTTGACGATAATGCAAAATGTGGCATAGGTCATACAAGATGGGCAACACATGGTATACCGTCTGACGTTAACGCTCACCCACATGCTACTGATAAATTATCATTAGTACATAACGGTATTATTGAAAATTATCTTGAAATAAGTAACTTTTTAACTGAAAAAGGTTATACTTTTATTTCTCAAACAGATACAGAGATAGCATCAAAGCTAGTTGATTACTACTATAATGGCGATGCTTTCGAGGCTATTAAAAAAGCATGTGAAATGTTTGATGGCGCATATGCATTTGCAATTGTGTTTTATGATAAACCAGGCGAAATTTTCGCAACAAGAAAAAACAGCCCTTTAATAGTATCTTGTTCTGACGATGGGCTATTCCTTGCTTCTGATATTTCTGCTGTTTTAAAATACACAAATAAATTTTATTCATTAGAAGAAGGCGAAGTTGCTCTCCTTGCAAACGGCGAAGAAAATTTCTATGATAT
>CAYJJL010000231.1:0-3075 GCA_964370455.1 uncultured Faecalibacterium sp. | reverse complement strand
AAAACACATTTAATATTGTTGCTAAAACTGTATATATTATTGTGTTAAAATAACCACGCCAGATAGTTATATCCTCAAAAATTCTTACATATCCCTCTAAGCTAAAGCCTACTGGGTAGAATATAACATTACCATTCAAAACATCTATAGGTTCTGAAATAGAAGCAATTACAACAAAGTATAAAGGGTAGATTATGATAACTAAAAAACAGCCTAAAAATATATAGTTTAAAATATCGAAAATCATATCTTCTTTTGAAGATTTTATTTTTTTTGTATTGTTCACGTTTAGCTCTCCTCCTTACCACAAACTTGTTTTACTTATTTTTTTGCAAATATAGTTTGCAGATACTATCAATATAATATTAATTACATTGTTGAAAAGCCCTATAGCTGCTGCGTAGTCAAACTGTGCTTGCTCTAAACCGATTTTATAAACATATGTGGATATAATTTCTGAAACACCTGTATTTGTTGGGTTTTGTAGTAGGAAAACCTTTTGGAAACCAACATTTAAGAATTTACCTATATCTAAAATTAACATAGTTATAATTGTAGGCAATAAGTTTGGTAAATCTATACGAGTTAATAAGTGCCACTTGTTTGCACCGTCAATTTTTGCGGCTTCGTATTGTTCTGGGCTAATAGCACCAAGAGATGCAAGGTATATAATAGTACCCCAGCCTGCATTTTGCCATACACCTGACCAAACATATAAATCAGGGAAGAAGTCTTGATCGCCTAAGAAAAAATACTTTTCCATTCCGAATAGTTCTAGAAACGAGTTTACTATACCGCTATTATAAGAGAAAAATACTGTTATCATACCGCACAAAACAACAACGGATATAAAGTGAGGTGCATAAATAACTGTCTGTGTAAATTTGCGGAATTTTTTATTTCCGCATTGATTCATAAGTAAGGCTAGTATAATAGGCGCTGGGAACGATGCTATAAGAGCGTATGCGCTAAGGAATATTGTGTTATAGAGCAAGTCCCATATTTGAGGAGAATCAAAAAAGCGTTTAAAATGTGCAAAATCATTCCAAGGGCTTGCCTCTATGCCAAGGCCTGCTTTATAATCCTTAAAAGCTATTTGCAAACCATACTTTGGCCCATACAAAAAGATGACGACATATATAATTGCAGGTAGTGCAAGTAAATAAAGCTGATAATCTCGTGAAAACACCTTTATAAACTTTTGCTTAAACGTCCTCTTTCTATTTAATTCTGCCTGCATTTCTACAGATTTACTTTTCGCCACAAGCAAACTCCTTTCATCTTCGTGTTTTAATATATTTTTTTTATTTAAAAGCGATAAGTTTTATTGTTAATAAATAAAAAACCAACTTTTCAATGCAAGGATTAAAGCAAAAGAAGTTGGTTTTTGTATATATACAGTTTTTACAGATATATGCCAAAATTAACAACGCAATTTTTGCATGTTTATAATTGAAATTTTAGCATATTTGTCTAAGCAAAATGACGTAAATGCGTTAAAATACTTGAGGGTGTTTTTTGAAAAAATAATTTTATTACTATGTTTTACTTTCTGTGTGAAGTAACATTTTTGAGATTAGCACTTCAAAACAATTAATTAAATATTTCAAATAAACTTTACAATTTATTAAAAAGCACTTAAAACTATTTAATTTATTATTCTTCTATTTTATTCTGTGTTTTTTATTATTGTATTTTGAAATTAACATGAACTTTATTTGTGCCATCTAGCACAGCAACATCTTTTGTTGTTTTGTAATTGAGTGTAACATCTTGTGCTTTATCTGAATAAACACCAATGTTTATAGTTTCTTCGTTCCATGAAATATCAATTTGAACCCTGTTCCAAGCACAAATGCCAGTGATTTTGCCTTGTGTCCATTCGCTAGGCAAGGCTGGTAAAATTAATATTTCATCATCAATATTTTGCAAAAGCATTTCACAAATTGCGGCTGTTGCAGCAAAATTACCATCTATTTGCATTGGTGGGTGTGCATCAAATAAATTAATATACGAACCGCCACCCATTGAAAAAGCAACATCTGTTGTTTTCACAGGGCGTAATTGGTTTTTAAGTATATTTAAAGCGTGGTCACCATCAAATAGTCGCGCCCATAGGCAAGTTTTCCAGCCAAGGCTCCAGCCTGTGCCGTCATCACCTCGCAAAAGTAAGGATTGCTCGTGTGCTTTTGCAAGTTCAGGTGTTTTTATGGGCGAAACTTGTTTTGCTGGGTACAAACCATAAAGGTGTGAAACATGGCGGTGTTTTGGGTCTTGCTCTAGTTTTTCGCTATCCCATTCGAGCAATTGCCCTTTGCTACCTATGCCGTTTTCAAGTGTTTTGGGTAAAATTTCTTGCAATTCTTGGCTAAAAGCTTTGTCAATTTTTAATATACTTGCAAAGTGTATAACAGTTTCAAATATTTCTTTTGTAACAGCAACACTCATGGTTGCATTTTTGCACACATAGTATATTTCATCATTTTCAATATATGCATTTTCAGGCGAGGTTGACGGGCACAGTAAATATTCGCCATTAACTTTAAGCAATATATTTTTCAAAAACAAAGCTGCACTGCGCATTACAGGGTAAACCTCGGCGAGGTAATGCGTATCTTTAGTATAATTATATTGTTCAGCAAGGCTTCTGCATAGCCATGCTGCGGAAATATTCCAAAAAGCAAAACGACCACTACCTTTTTTATGGTTTCCAACAGGGGAGGAGTGACACCAAATATCACTATTGTGATGTGAAACAAAACCCTCTACGCCATACATTTCACGTGCCGTTACTTCGCCAGTTTTACACAGATTTTTTACAAGCGAAACTAAAGGCTCGTGGCATTCTAAAAGGTTTGCTGGCAACGTTGGCCAATAGTTCATTTGTGTATTTATATTTATTGTAAAATTACTGCTCCAAGGTGGGCGCATTTGGCTATTCCAAATACCTTGTAAATTAGTGGCCTGTGAACCAGCACGAGAGGCTGTAATTGTTAAATAACGCCCAAAATTAAATAATAGTGCATATAATGCAAAGTCGCTTTTATCTTTTAAAAAAGCATACAATCGTTCATC
>CAYJJL010000230.1:0-3107 GCA_964370455.1 uncultured Faecalibacterium sp. | reverse complement strand
ATAACCAATTTCAGTAGATAAAACAAGCTTTCCTTCACCCATTGCTTTCCACATTAAAGAATTTTTGCCATCCTTATAATGTTTTTGTGATATTTTAATTTCACCGTTTGCAATAATATTTTCAGGCACACTTTTTTCAAAACTAAAAACTTCCATAATAATTCCTCTGATAATTAATGAGTAAACATTGCCTAATTATTAATTAAAACGCAATTAAACTTTTAAAATAATTTCGTTAGTTAAACCGTTTTCACAAACCGTTTCTAGCACTGTATATTCATCGCTTTCAAAGAGTACATTACCACCATTTAAAAACTCAGCAGCGCTGTATTTTCCTTTCACTTTTACATATACTGTTGCTGGCATTGAAGCGTTTGTACGCCAAAGTAGTTCATAATTTGATTTTTCACTTCGGTTTGAAAACTCATCTTTATCATCGTTTTCGCCCTCGTAAAAACGCAAGTCTGGGTCAGAAACATGTATAGTAATTTTGTCTTTTTCACTGCGATTTACTATTAAATTACAAGCTGTGTTTACACCCTCAATTATACCAGCGTTAATCTCATAACTGCGCTTAAAAATTGATAACATATCAACTTTTTCATCAAAAGTTGCAACATGGCAGATTTCATCTTGACGTTGTATTTTTACTGTGACTTTGTTTTGCATGTCGGTTGCAAATTTTTGCATTTGTTTTGCACTGCTGTTTAGGCATATTATATACGCATATTTTGCATTAAATGGTGCTTTGCCGTGGTTTATATAACAAATTTCATAGCCGCCTTTAGCCAAAGCTAAATTTCCGCTATTGGGTGCTGTTTGTTCGCCAATTTTTGAAACAATCTCCTGATTTTCAAACAAATAATAACCTGTTCCACGACTATCTAGCATATAGTTTTCGCCACTTAGTATTGTTTTATTTTCAGTGTAATTTTGAAATATAGTTGTGTTAACTTCGTATTCATCATTAAAAAGCTCTATATCACTACCAAGGCAAAGGATTTTATCTTTGTAGCAAAAATAAGTTTTAGTGGCATAAAAATCATCTAAACCATACTTAGGGTGGCCATGTAATTTTAAAGCGAATATTCCATTTGTTCCATCACTAACACCACCAACAAAGGTTTGGTCTGAGCGCAGTGTTTCACCAGTTTCGCCTTTATTGTTAAAAACAACAACTTTTAATTTTTCATAAGGTAAAATTACACTAGTCGTACCAGCAAAACGTCGCCAATCAAAACCATCGTTTTCGGCTATACCATTATCTGCATATTCGTGGGCATCATGTGAATTTTTACATATTTCTGTAAAACCAAAACTTTTAAAATAGGGGAAAGCGTTGCCCTCGCTAAACCATGTTTCCATGCCAAAAATATATCTGCTGTGGCCTTTTAAGTAAACAGTTGTGCCATTATTTTTGTGCACTGCTTGCGCAGTTGAGGATAAGGTTTTGTGCCCATTAGTTCTTATAAAAGGCTCGTAACCCACCTCTAATAATTTTTTATATACATCAGAGTTTTTTTCTTTAGCATCATATTGGGCATAACCTAAGTATAGCTCTGCAATTTCTTTATCAACACATTTTGGTGCATACAGTGCAGTTACACCAACATAATTTGAGCGGATTTCAGTTTCTGTGTTCATTTTTATATGCGAAAGTGATAATGGCTGGTAATAACCACTACGCCAATAACTTTCTGTAATTAAAAGCTGTTTAAAAAAGTTGTAAGCTTCTTGGCTAATTTCAAAAATAGTATCATGTAAAATAGCAAACACAGCCGACATACCATCTGCTGATGTCATATGATACCCAGGCAAAAAGTTAGCATGGTGTGCAGATGTGCCATCTGGTAAGTAACCATCTATACAGCGTGATGGCTTTAGCACACGTTTTTCTATATATTGTTTAAAATATAGAAAATCTCGCATCATTTCTTTTTTGTCGTCATGGCAAAGGATAATCGCTATATATGATGGTATGCACGTGCCTATTGTGTCTGTATCTTCTTTTTCAGTAAAATGCCAACCTTCGTTGGTTGTTAAGTCGTAAAGGCGTTCGAATATATAACCATCTCTTAAAAAGTTAACAGCTTTTTCAAACAGATGTTTTTGCTTTAGTTCCTCTTTAAAAACTAAAACTGCACTCGCAAGCCCTCTGCCATTATACCAGTCAACATAATAGCATTGGTCTGTAGAATGTGCGATTGCTAACACACCCATATATGCCAAACGTTTTTTGTGATCTTCGTTTGTGCAGTGGGGGTAGCAGGCTGCAACGTCTTTGCAAAATTCATTTATTTCACCACTAGTTTTGTTGTTTAAAAATATACCTGTTATGCAATTTTCGGTTTCTTTTAAATTAAAATCTAAAAAACGTTTTTCTAAAGCTAAAACATCTTGCTCTGTGGGTGCATATGCGTTTAAATGTCGCTCAAAATAATTTTGAGTTATTTTATCAATTTGCCCTTGTGATAATTCTTCCCCCAAAGGCATAAGTGGAATATTTGCCCAATCGCTCGCAAAGTTGCTATGGTTATATAAACGCCTTGCTGGAGAATACCTGTTTAGTGGCAAATGTTTTTTATGCCGAGGTGCTCTTATATCAAGTTCTGAAACTGGGTTTAGTTTGTCAAAATATAGCGTACCTGAATTTTCTTTTGCGGAAATTTCAATGGTATCAAATTTTTCAATAACTGTACAGCGCATCATATGCGCATTATATGGCATGGTTACCTCTTGCCAGCCTATAAAGTTGATAATTAAGGGGAAACACGCAACAAGTTTATTTTTATAGTAAAATTCAACATCAATTGTATGACCTGTGTTTTGTTCGCTATAAACAAACATACTAAACGCTTTTACCAAATTATAGTTTTCACGTTTTGCACCTGATGGTTCAGCTAAAAGTGCTATGTCGGTTTTTAAGCTTTCAATCTTTTTATTTATAATAAGCTTCGCTCTTTGAGAATAATCCCAACGCAAAGAGCTACTGTTAACTATGTAATGCCTTGTACTTATGCTAAGTTGGCTTTTTTCAGATGTAATTTCACTACGTATTACACCCTCACTAAACGAAAACATGGGTGCTGTAACTTTATTTTGCACTG
>CAYJJL010000229.1:0-3165 GCA_964370455.1 uncultured Faecalibacterium sp. | reverse complement strand
AAAAGATTAGCTGATAAAACGTTTTTTTTGAAAAAACACTTGCAAAAATTGCTAATGTATGGTAAAATATCTAGGCGTTAGTATCCGCTGATACCACAGTGGGGTTAATGACAAATCATTAAACGGATGGTCCTCTGACGAAAAAGCTTCGTGTATGAACGTCTACAATCAAATGGAGGATTAAAAATGGACGCATTAGTCAAAATTACCGAAGGCATGATCAAAGAGAACCCACCTAAATTCAACGTTGGCGATACAGTACGTGTTAGCGTACGTATCAAAGAGGGCGAAAGAGAACGTATCCAAAACTTTGAAGGTACTGTTATTGCTAAAAAACATGGCGGTATCGCTGAAACATTTACCGTTCGCCGCACAGCTTATGGCGTAGGCGTAGAGCGTGTATTCCCAATCAACAGCCCATTCGTGGAAAATGTTGTGGTAGTACGTAGAGGTAAAGTCCGCCGTGCTAAATTGTTCTACTTACGCAAACTTACTGGTAAGGCTGCAAAAGTTAAGAGCATGATTTAATCATCTAGTGCAGAAAGGGGCAAACTTGTTTTGTCCCTTTTTTGCATATTATAAACTTACCGCTAAATATATTGTGTGGAGGTTACCATTATGGAAAAAAACAAAACAAAACATCACAAACAAGGTAGTGCAAGCTTAGAATGGTACGAAGATTTAGTTTTTGCCATATTAGCTATAATTTTGCTGTTATCTTTTGTTTTTCGCATTGTTGAAGTTAGCGGCGATTCCATGATACCAACCTTACACGGTGGCGAACGCTTACTTGTTTGGGGGGCTGGTTATACCCCAACCGAAGGTGATGTAATAGTGGTTAGTGGTGATATTTCATACGATAAAGCGCTGGTTAAACGTATAATCGCCATGGAAGGCGATGTCGTTGACATACAAGCCGGCACAGGCGAGGTGAGCGTTAACGGTGAAATTTTAACCGAAGATTATATATCCGAACCAACTATGGTTTTAGGTGATATTACATACCCTGCAACAGTCCCAGAGGGCACTGTTTTTGTGATGGGTGATAACCGCAACAACTCAGGAGATAGCCGTTCTTCGCAGATAGGTTTTATAGAAGAGGAAGAAATTTTAGGACAAGTTATTTTCCGAATGTTTCCTTTTTCAGAAATAGGGATGATTGATTAAATGAACGAACAAGCACAGTTTGCTAACCAATATAATATACAATGGTTTCCTGGCCATATGATGAAAACCCTGCGTTTGATGGAAAAAGAAATTGCAAACGTTGATGCAAGTTTAATCTTGCTAGACGCACGCATTCCTTTATCTAGTTTGAACCCAGAGATTGAACGCATCACCGACAGAAAACCTAAACTATATGTTTTAAATAAAGCTGATTTAGCCGATGAAAAAACAACGGCCGAATGGATAAAATATTTCCATAGTGCTGATGCTGGTTGTGTAGCTATAAATGCTAAGGAAAAATCCGCGACAACCGCTGTTAAAAATGCAATTGGCAAAGAGCTAAAAGCACTTTTAGCAAGGCGCAAAGTGCGTGGCATGACAGGCGCAAAAACACAGCTTATGCTATGTGGCATACCAAACGTTGGCAAATCCACATTTATTAATACTTTTGTAGGTAGTACAAGGGCAAAAGCCGCTGACCGCCCAGGTGTAACACGTGGCAAGCAGTGGGTTAGCTCTGGCTCATACGATTTACTTGATATGGCTGGGGTACTTTGGAAAAAATTTGATTCAGACCAAGTTGCATCTAACCTTGCTTTTATTGGCTCTATTAAAGATGAAATACTTGATATAGAGCTACTAGCCATGAACTTATTAAGCCAAGTGCGTGAAAACTACCCTGAAAAAGTTGCAGAACGCTACCAATTAGATGACGCTACAGTTAACTTACCAGCATATGATTTAATGGAAGCGATAGGCCGCAAACGTGGTATGTTAATTAGCGGTGGCGAGGTTAATATAGAGCGTGCAGCAATTATGTTAATAGATGAGTTTAGGGCAAGTAAATGGGGGCGTATCACATTAGAAAAACCACCTGTTAGCGCACTAATTGTAGAAGAAGATGATTTTTACTCGGAGGAAGACTATGAGTGAGTTAATCTCTTTTGATACTGAGGTACGAAACACACATGGTGCATTTGCTGGTGTAGATGAAGCAGGCCGAGGCCCTTTATGTGGGCCAGTTGTGGTTGCAGCATGCATCCTTGACCCTGAAAACCCAATTGAAGGCTTAAATGATTCAAAAAAAATCACAGAAAAAAAGCGTGAAAAACTATTTGATGAAATTATAGCAAAAGCTCTTTGTTACAGTATTATATACGTGGATGCCGCCACGATTGATGAAATAAACATTTTACAAGCGACAATGAACGGCATGACAGACGCTGTAAATGCTTTAGACATTACACCTAATTTAGCGCTCATTGATGGTAACAGATGCCCACCAGCATTACTTATACCTGCACAAGCCGTTGTAAAAGGTGATGGTAAATCTGCAAGTATAGCAGCGGCATCTATTTTAGCAAAAGTTAGCCGTGATAGACACATGTTAGAGCTAGATAAACAGTATCCTGAATATGGCCTTGCTAAACACAAAGGTTACGGAACAAAACTACATTACGAAAAAATAGCAGAATTTGGCATACAAGATTTTTACCGTAGAAGCTTTTTGAAAAAACAAGGCTACTGGCCATAATTTAGCATAATTATTTATATGTATTGCTAGTTATTATGCAATTATACTTTATAAGCAAAAAATAAAACCAATACATATATTTTATAAATGCTACTTATAAGCTTTAGCTTTTAAGACAAAGCGGAGTAAATACATGGATAATAAAATAACAGGTGCAATGGGCGAGCGCATTGCCGCTAAATTTTATGTAGACCGTGGTTATTTATTGCTTGAACATAACTATAAAACACGTATGGGCGAGCTTGATTTGATTTTTCGCAAAGAAAAATACATAATTATTTGTGAAGTTAAAACACGCACTACCAGCAGTTTTGCAAGTGCAAAAACAGCTGTTGATTTTTATAAACAGCGCCGAATAGTGTCTGCTACTAAGCGATATTTGCAATTGACACATCAATCAGATGCAAATATACGTTTTGATGTAGCAGAGGTAACACCGCTAGGCGATGGGAAGTGGAAAGTAA
>CAYJJL010000228.1:0-3175 GCA_964370455.1 uncultured Faecalibacterium sp. | reverse complement strand
TTTTTTAGAGCGAAGCGAAGAAAAAATGTTATAAAAATGAAATAATTCTTAAAAATATTATATTTTACTTTTCAAACACTAAATGTTTTGATATACTGCTAAAAGGGGGAGGAGGCCTAAAGAATGAAATTTTGCACAATTTGCAGAAACAATGAGTTTTCAAGAATATATGCAAAGGGTAAATCTTATGTTCACCCACAGGTTGTTCTTTACGTTTTACCTACAAAAAAACGCCCTGTTCGTGTTGGTTTTACTGCAACAAAAAAAATAGGTAATGCTGTTTTGCGCAACCGTGCAAGGCGCATTATGAAAGCCGCCTTGGCCGAACACCTAGATGCTAACATGCTAGGTTATGATTTAATTTTAGTTGCACGAGGGCAAACTACAAAAATATCTAGCACAGCTTTAAGTAAAACAATAGGTTTTTTATTTAAAAAAGCAGGTTTGCCAGATAAAAAAGAGCAACAAAAGGCTCAAACAACAGCAACTACACCAGAAAAAACAGACGAATAAAACAAAAAAAGTTTTCAACTAATATCACAATTAAGGTTGAAAACCTCACATAAAGAAATTAAACTAATATGAAAAAACTACTTTGTTTACCTATTAGGTTTTATCAAAAATTTATAAGCCCATGTTTGGGAGCGCACTGCCGCTTTACGCCTACATGTAGCCAATATATGCTTGAAGCAATAGAAACACACGGTTGCATAAAAGGTTTAATACTAGGCACTTTTAGAATTTTGCGCTGTAATCCATTTTGCAAATGGGGACCAGACCCTGTGCCACCAAAAGGTAAATGGAAAAATTAATTTAGCCTCTCATGACGCTACGCTGTGCGCAGTGTGGTGTCCTACTAAAAATAAAAGTAAACTTTATTGCCCCTCGCGCACATGGGGCGGATAGGATGGATCTATGGATTTTATTTATTTTCTTGGTACCCCTTTGGGCTATGTTATGGAGATTATCTATAACGTTGTGCTAAATTACGGCTGGGCAATTATTTTGTTTACACTTACAATACGCCTAGCTACATTGCCACTTGCTGTTATGCAACAAAAAAGCACAGCAAAAATGTCTGCTTTTCAGCCTTTGATGACTGAAATTCAGCAAAAATACAAAAATGATAAAGATAAACAAACAGAGGAGTTAACAAAACTTCAAACAGAGTTTGGTTACAACCCACTTGCTGGTTGTTTGCCAATGTTCTTAAACTTTTTTATCATGTTCGGCGTTATCGAGGTTGTTTACCGCCCACTACAACGTATTTTTCACTTACCTAACGAAAGTTTTGAAGCAGCCGAAGTTGTTCTTACAGACATGGGCATTAACTTTTCAATAGTAAACCGTGATACAAATATTGTTCAGCAAATTTTGGCAGGTAACCAAGATATTATTGCTACATTTAGTGCACAAGATTTATCAATTATTACTGATTTTGCAAGTAACATGAACTTTTATGGTATAGATTTATTGCAAGTGCCACAATTAAGCCTAGCTGCTGAAAACTTGCCACTTTTAATCTTCCCTATTCTTTCAGTTATAACAATGTTTGCTTCAACTATCATAAGCATGCGTGCAAGTGGCCAAAGCTCACAAATGAAAGGCTCAATGAAAGTAATGATGTATGCAATGCCATTACTATTCGTTTCTTTCTGTTTTACAGTTCCTTGCGCTTTCTCATTATACTACACAGTTTCAAACTTGATTATGATGATTCAAAGCATGGTTATGCGTAAATTCTACGACCCAGCAAAAATGAAAGTAGAATTTGAAACAAAAATTGCTGAAAAACGCAAAGAGCAACGCCAAGGCGTTAAAAAAACAGTTGTTAAAGTTATAGATGAAGCAACAGGCGAAACTAAAGAAGAAAACCTAACCGCAACCGAATTAAACCGTCGCCGCCTTGAAATGGCAAGGAAGCTTGACGAAGAAAAATATGGTGAATAAGGAGCAATTTTATTATGATAAGAGAACTCGAAAAAACCGGCAAAACCGTTGAAGAAGCTCGTGATGCAGCGTGCCTTGAACTTGGCGTTTCAGCGGATGATATTAATGTTAGCTACGAAATTTTAGAAATGCCAGTGCGCAAACTATTCCGCTCTATACCTGCAAAAGTTTTGGTTAAAGTTGAGCTACCAGATGTAGCACCAGTTAAACAAGCACCAAAAGCAGAGCCTAAAGCAGCACCAGCTGAAACAAAAGCACCTGTTGCAAAAGAGCCAGTTGTTAGTGCAAAACCAGAAACAGAAACTACACAAGTATCTGAAACCGAAAAAGAAATAGACATCGAAGCTACACCAAAAGTTAAAATGGCTGTTGACTATTTAAAAGAGGTTATATCACACATGGGTGTTAACCCAGAGCAAGTTGCAATTAAAGTTGTTGAAAAAAACGGCGCTGTTGTAATATGCATGAATGGTAAAGGCCTAGGCGTTTTAATTGGTCGCCGTGGCGAAACAATGGAGAGCCTTTCATACCTAGCAAGCCTTGTTGCAAACCGTGGCGAGGGCGAATACCTAAAATTTGGCCTAGATGTAGGCGGCTACCGTGATAAACGTGAGGCAGACCTTACTGTTTTAGCACAGCGCCTTGCACAGCGTTTTATAAATAATAACCGTGCATTTGCTATGGAAGCAATGAACCCATACGAGCGCCGTATAATACACTCCGCAATTGGCGAAATTGAGGGTGTACGTAGCGAAAGCGCAGGCGAAGGCCCAGCACGTCATGTTGTTATACTTTCAACAGCCGATGGCGCAAACAACACATACCCAGAAGTTGAGCGTTCAGGCCGTGGTGGTGGCAACCGCCAACGTGGTAATTTTAACAACAACCGTGGCGGCAGAAATAACAACCGTGGTGGTTACAACAAAGGTGGCCACTCACATGGTAGACCAAACAAAGATTATGCACCACGCAAAAGTATGCCAGAGCGCAACTATGCACCCATAGATGCAGATAAAGCAACACCAACTGCACCAAAACGCACAGAGCGTGTTGATGATATGGCAGATTTTGGCTTTGGTAAAATTGAATTATAATTTTGCTAGGCTAAAAAATATTAAAGCATAAACTTTTTTGAAAGCGGCTTTGCTTTATATCAGTAATTTATAACAAAATTTAATAACATTTAAAAACAGCGCAGTAGTTTTAAAAGTAGTGCGCCGTTTGT
>CAYJJL010000227.1:0-3190 GCA_964370455.1 uncultured Faecalibacterium sp. | reverse complement strand
TGTTCACAGAAAATTCATTGTTGCATTGACAACACAGTAAGTATGTGCTAACTTTAGTTAGCTAACACTTACTGTGTTTGTATTGTAAAACAATGAAAGAAGGTTACATATGAAAAAAATAATATCAGCTCTTTTAGCAGCTACTTTAGCGCTTAGCATGTTTGCGGCATGCACATCTACTGAAACACCTAGCAGCTCAGACACTACATCATCTGAGGCAAGCGCAGTTGCAAGTAGCGAAAGCGAAGCATCTAGCGAAGAAACAAGCGAAAACTACTACCCAGTAACAATAACAGATCAAGGCGGTAACGAGGTTACTATCGAGCAAGCACCACTTAAAGTTGCAGTTGCAGGTTTGCCACCTTTTTCATCATTTTTAGTGCAATTTACAGGCAACACTGATATGGTTGTTGCTATGCCTGGCAACTCTTTAAGCTACCCAATTTGGATAGATAGAGTATTCCCAGATTATGCAAATATCCCAACAGTTGGCATGGGCCCTAACTATGAGGTTGAGGCTATACTTGCAACCGAACCTGATTTAATCATCGTTTCAGCCGACCACGAGGAAAACTACACAATACTAAGAGAATCTGGCATACCTACAATTGGTCTTTCTAGCGTAGCAGATGGCACAGATACACTTGCAACAGCTAACAGCTGGTACACAATTTTAGGCGAAGTTTTTAACGAACAAGAAAAAGCAGCAATGCTAGTTGAAAACTCTGATAAAATACACACTTTAGTTGAAACAACCTCCGCCACAGTTGGAGAAGATGCACAACTAAACGGCTTAATGTTACCAGATTACTCTGAAAATATCATAGAAGTTTCTAACAATGATTACTACGGTGGTTTCTGGCTAGGCACAGCTGGTGTTGGCAACGTTGCAAAAGACGTTGTAGGCTGGGAATCCAACATGGAAGAAGTTATAAGCTTTAACCCTGATGTTATCTACTTATCATCTTTCTCTGCATACACACCATCACAAATGATGTCTGATTCAGCAGTTGCTGGCCACACTTGGTCTGTTATTTCAGCGGCTGAAAACGAAAATATATTTAAATTCCCTGTTGGTTTATTTAACTGGTACGCACTTTCTCCAGATGCGCCTATCTCATTACTTTGGGTTGCAAGCAATGCCTACCCAGAAGCATATGCAGAGGTAGATGTTGCAGCTGAAGTTAAAACACACTACGCTTTGTTTGGTATTGAGCTAACTGATGAAGAGGTTGCTGACTTACTAGCACAAGAATAATGCTTAAAAATAACGAAAAAAGAAAATTTGCGCTTATTTTTCCGTTTTTGGTTTTAGCGCCGTTTGTCACTGCAATAATTTGCATAGGCATAGGTCAGTATTACATTAGTCCTAGCGATACAGTGTTATCACTTTGGCAGTTTTTTACTGGCGAGCAAAACATTACGGATAAAACAGCATACAGTGTCATCACAAATTCAAGGCTACCGAGGGTGCTACTTGCAATGCTTGCAGGTGCGGCACTTTCGGCGGCTGGTGTGGCGTTTCAAGCTGTTTTTTCAAACCCTTTGGCGGCACCTGATACTTTGGGTGTTTCCGCAGGGGCTGGTTTTGGTGCGTGTTTAGCCTTGCTTTTAGGGCTTTCGGCGGTTTCGGTACAAATGTTTGCTTTTACAGGTGGCATTATAGCGGTTGCTTTAACATTTTTAATTAGCAAAAGTAAAGTTGGTGGGCATACACCCACAACATTAATATTAAGTGGTATAGCAATAGCGGCTTTGTTTCAATCTGGCACAGCTATGACACAAATAATGGCTGACCCAAACCAAACTTTGCCAGAAATTACATATTGGTTAATGGGTAGTTTAAGCCGTGCAAATTTAAATGCATTAATGATAGCTTTTCCGTTTTTGTTAATTGCAATAAGTGTTTTGCTAATTTTAAGGTGGCGTTTAAATGTTTTATCACTAGATGAGTACGAGGCAAAAACCTTAGGTGTGCCTGTTAAAATGCTACGCACAATAGTGCTAATTTGTGCTACTATTTGCACAGCAACAAGTATTTCGCTTTGCGGTATGGTAGGTTGGCTTGGCATTTTAGCACCACATATTGCACGCATGATTTTTGGTAGCGATAACAGGCACGTGCTACCAGCTGGCATTTGTTTTGGTGCAGTGGCACTAATTATAACAGATACACTAGCACGCAATTTGGTTTCTGGCGGTTTGCCTATCTCTGTAATAACAGCCATAATAGGCGCACCAATTTTTATCATCTTGGTAAGAAAAACAGGGGGTGCAAGGCTATAATGTACGAGATTAAAAACCTTTGTTTTAATTATCAAAAAGATAAACCTTTGCTAAAAAACATAAACTTTAAGGTGGAAAGTGGCGAGATAATTGCCATTTTAGGCCCTAATGGTGCAGGTAAAACCACGCTGTTGAAATGCCTTTTAGGTATAAATACTATACAAAGTGGCGATTGTTTATTGCATGGTAAATCAGTTTATGATTACGGACGCTTACTTTATAAAGAAGTTGGTTATGTGCCACAGGCTAAAAATTACAATTCATCTTTTTTGGTGGAAGATATGATTTTAATGGGGCGCAGTATGCACGTTGCGTTAAATAAACAGCCCTCAAAAGCAGATTTACAAGCCGTTAATGATATTATGGAATATCTAGAAATAACAAATTTACATGGTAAAAATATACATAGGATAAGCGGTGGCGAGTTGCAAATGGTATTGCTAGCACGTAGCCTTGTTTTAAACCCTAAATTTTTAATTTTAGATGAGCCAGAATCTAACCTTGATTACTACAACCAAGTAACAGTTTTAGATACCTTAAAAAAACTTTCGCAAAAAGGTATTGCGTGTATTTTTAACACACACTACCCAGAGCATGCGCTGAGAATAGCCGATAAATCTTTACTTATGAAAAAAGGCGAACTAGTGGAGTTTGGCGCAAGTAAGGATATAGTTACAAAACAAAACTTAGCAAAAGTATATAAAGTAAACACAAGTATAAACACTATACTAGAGGAAGAAAAAACTTTTGCCTCTGTAACTTGCCTTGAAAAATTATAAATAATAATTTTAAATACACTGTGGAAAAATGTCTTGCATTTAAACACAGTGTATTTTTTTGCAAATGAGATTAATATAATGTTTTGATAAAATCGTTGAAAGCTAGAAAATAGAGTGTATAATAA
>CAYJJL010000226.1:1557-3196 GCA_964370455.1 uncultured Faecalibacterium sp. | reverse complement strand
GTGCTTTATGAAAGATTATAGCAAATACTATGACAAACCACCAGAGTTGTTGCATTTTTTTCAAGAGAGAAATAAACTGATTGCAGAACGCAAACATGTGGGACGTTATACCTACAAATTAAAAAAGCGACGCAAAAATTTTATGATAATAAGCATTATATTGCTTGTGCTTGGAAACTTGAGTTTTGTTTTGTTTTTACTATTTTTGCTATTTGGTGCTTTAACATGGGTTACGGATACAAGCTATAAAAAAGCAAATGCAGAATTAGAAAAGTATAATCAACAACTTTCAGACCTTGGTGTTTCGTATAAGGAAACATACAAAAGTCTTTATCAAAGGCAAAAAAACGCTAGTGATAACTATCATGATGGTAGTGCAACTGGTTTTGAAAGCAGTAATAATTACTATCCTAACGAATGTGATAACCAAAACGATGATGATTGCGATTGCAGAGATTTTGCAAATGGTTGCAATGATGATTTTGGTAATGATGCAGATTTTGGTGATTATGGTGGATGGGATGCACCTGATGGTTCAGCAGATGGCTGTGATGGTGGCGGTGATTTTGGAGGATTTGATTGTGATGGCGGCGATGGTGGCGATTGTGGCGGCGACGGCGGCGACTGTGGTGGCGATGATTAACACGTATAGCTACCACTAATAAAATAAAATAACCGCACAGATATAATCGATTTTTGATTATATCTGTGCGGTTTAATTTTTAGTATTATAAATAATAAAGCATTTCTCACTTTGTGTCGTGTTGTTTACATTGCAGAAACTCTCTATACTGTTTAAGGCATAGAGCGTTTTTTGTAAAATTGTAGTTTTGTTAATTTTTATTCTGCTTTAAACACATAAACTTGCGAGGTGAAATCGCCCATATCTGTGCCAGGGGTGTATTTACCTTTATAGTTTAACGCTTGCAAAACACCTGAAAATTCGGTAGCTACGTTAAAACCATAATTCATTAGCTCATCGCCAAAGTATGTTTTATCGCCACATTTATACTCGAAATCTTCGCATAAGCCTTGCAAAGCAACTTTCTTTAAAGATGTATTTGGCGTTGCTAGTATTTTGTAGTAGCCTAGTATGGCTGTTTTTTTATCTTTTGAAACAATCATCCAGCTGTAGCAGTTGCCAGATTGTAGGCGGTAAAAATCGCCACTGTGTATAACATTACGGTTTTCTTTAAAAAACTCTATTTGTTTTGCAACGTCACGTTTTTCTCTATCGCTTAAGTTATTTAAATCTAGCTCGTAGCCAAAAGTGCCAAAGTATGCTACATCTGCACGCATTTTTAGCTCAGTTTTACGCATAACTTGATGGTTAGGTATAGCTGCAACGTGGCTGCCTATTGATGAAATAGGGTATAGCATAGATGTGCCGTATTGTATGTGCAAACGCTCAACGGCGTCTGTATCATCTGAGCACCATGCCTGTGGCGCATAGTATAGCATACCTGCATCAAAACGTGCCCCACCAGATGCGCAAGATTCAAACATAATATTTGGGTAGCGTAGGGTTAGCATCTCATAAAGTTTATAAACACCTAAAATATAACGGTGGAAAAACTCTTTTTGTCGGCTTGGTTCTAGTGCTATGCTATATGCCTCTGTAATATTACGGTTCATATCC
>CAYJJL010000226.1:0-1547 GCA_964370455.1 uncultured Faecalibacterium sp. | reverse complement strand
AACATAAGATGCCTCGGCTGTGTCTAGCACTTTGCACATTTGCTCAAAAATATGTGTAACAACTTCACTGCGTGAAAAATCAAGCACAAATTGTTTTCTGCCGTATGACATGCTACGGCCGGGTGTTTTTATAACATAATCTGGGTGTGTTTCGTTAAGGTTGCTAATTTCGTTTACCATTTCAGGCTCAAACCAAAGTCCAAATTGCAAGCCCATGTCGCGTATATCTTGTGATAAACCCTCTATACCTCGTGGTAATTTATCTAAGTATACTGTCCAGTCGCCTAGCGAGGTGGAATCATCATCTCGTTTGCCAAACCAGCCATCATCAAGTACAAATAATTCAACACCAAGCTCTTTTGCCTTTGAGGCAATTTTTAAGATGCTTTCGTGCGTAAAGTTAAAATAAGTAGCCTCCCAGTTGTTAATTAGTATTGGGCGTGTGGCTGTTTTAAAACGCTCATTAATTAAATGCTCACGGAATAATTCATGAAAGTTTTGGCTCATGCCATTTAGGCCGTCCTCGCTGTAAACCATAACAGCCTCAGGTGTGCTAAAAGTACTGTGAGTGTTAAGCGTCCATTCAAATTCAAATGGGTTAATGCCTATCATAACACGTGTTACATCGTAGCTATCTACCTCAGCTTGGGCTAAAAAGTTGCCGCTATATATTAGCGTAAAACCATAAACATCGCCAGTGGTTTCGGTGGTGTTTGGGCGTTTTAACGCTAAAAATGGGTTGTGCATTGCACTACTTGCACCCCTTGCACTAGCAACTGATTGCACACCTTTTGCAATTTTGCGTGTGGTTACGTGGCGCTCTCTTGCCCATGCACCATCAAGGGTTATCATTTCATAGTCAGAGTCAAATAAATCCACACTGCAAGACATAGCACGGTTAATTTTTAGGTTTTGTGTGCCGTTGTTGATAAACTTAGCACTACGTACAACACAAGAAATATCATTAAAAATATGGTAGTTTAATACCATTTGTGTGCCTAGTAGTTCATCTTCCAGGGTTATTTCTAGTGTTTGCACACCTTTACCATGTGTTTGTGGCATACCTTCAATATGGGTTTTACCCTCAAAAATACGGTGGCATTTATATATAAAATTAGTTATCCTACTGCCGTTTTCTTGCTCAATTTGGTATGCTGGTTCACGGTAATCACCAGTACCGTAAGCTGGGTATTCTTGCATGATAACCTCAAGGCAGAAGTCAAGGTTATCTCTAAAAGTGCAAGGCGCAAGCGTAACAGCTCTTTCAACAAACATGTGGTTGAAATCTTTTCTATCACGTATTTTTTTGCCAAAATACAAGTTTGCAAGTTGCTTATTTGCCATTATTTTTAGCACATAGCTAATCTTGTTGTTGTAAATGTGAAAAGTATCTAATCCATTAAAATTAATCATATGTGCCAATCCTTTTTTATCAAAATGTTATTTTGTTTCGGTTGTTTGTTTTACTTCGTTTTCCTCGGTGATATCGTTTTTGTTTGCACGGTTTTGTAGTAGTATAGAGCCAACTGCACAAGCAGCACCTATTG
>CAYJJL010000225.1:0-3268 GCA_964370455.1 uncultured Faecalibacterium sp. | reverse complement strand
TCTTACAGTTAACGAAGATGAAAATGGTAACAAGGAATATACACACGCTGTTTGCGAAGGTTACCAAAAGCAATGCAATGTAATTGCTATAACCGAACTTTAATTTTTTTACTTATAAGGAGAACAACCATGAACCAAAATGAAATTTTTGACGCTGTACAAGAAATATTTAGAGATAACTTTGACGATGACACCATTGAAATTACAAGAGAAACAAACGCTGCTGATATAGAGGATTGGGACAGCCTAGAACAGATAAACCTACTTACAGCAATGGAAAAGAAATTTAGCCTAAAATTTAAATTAGAGGATGTTCGCAGTTTGAAAAACGTTGGCGACTTGCTAGATTTACTAGCACGTATGACAGCTTAAGAGGAATATATAATATGGTGCAAGAACTAAAAAGCTACACATTAAGCGAGCTTACTGTTGGCACTAGCGAAACTTTCACTGTTAACATAACAGCCGATATGATGAAGCATTTTTATGCTATAACTGGCGATTGCTCACCTATACATATAGATGATGCATATGCAAAAACACGTGGTTTTAATGGCAAAGTGGTTTATGGCATGCTTGGTGCATCAATGGTTTCGACTTTAGCTGGTGTTTACCTACCTGGCGAGCACTGCTTATTGCACGAGGTTAACAGCAAATTTGTTAAACCTATTTTTATAGGCGATGTGCTAACAGTTAGCGGTAAAGTTACCGAAATTAACGATACTTTCAGCGAGATAACTGTTAAATACCAAATTACAAATGCCGAGGGCCAAAAAGTTACACGTGGCACATATAAAGCTGGTGTAGCTATATAGGAGGCTTTATGTCTAAAACATATCTTATCACTGGTGCTTCTTCTGACGTTGGGGCTTGCTTTATTGAATATATTTTACCACAGCTTAGCGCTGGTGATGAAATTATTGCACAAGGTGCTGGTGATTTACAAAACCTTGAAGCTCTGCAAAATGCAAACACTGATAAAATTTTTACCTACGATGTAGATTTATCTAGCTGTGATGCTATTGATGCTTTTATTGCTGAAATTTCTGCAAAACATGCAGTGCCAACACACATAATACATTTGCCTGCTTTGCGTGCTATAAACACAAAATTTAAAAACTTTGACGAAGCACGTTTTGCCCTAGATATGAACGTGCAAATTACTAGTGCGCTAAAACTTTGCAAAGCATTTTTGCCTAAAATGGCAAAAGCTAAAAACGGCAGAGTACTATTTATGCAAACTAGTTATACTTTAGGCGCACCACCAAAAAACATGGCTGCATACGTAATGGCTAAAGATGCTATGGCAGGCCTTGCAAAAAGCCTAGCGGTGGAATATGCCAGTTTTGGCATAACTGTAAACAGTGTTGCACCTAGCATGATGGAAACAAAATTTTTAGCTGAAACACCTCGCCTAATTGTTGAGGCATCTGCCGAGGCTAACCCTATGAAACGCAACGCAACTGCTGCTGATGTTGTGCCTGCAATGGCATTTTTATGTAGTGAGGAAGCACGTTTTATAACAGGCGTAACCTTGCCTATTACAGGAGGTAGCACCATTGTCTGAGGTTAATACTAACCCCACCTTGCGCCTAGCAAAGTGGGAGGAACGTGAAAAACTTATAGATTTTATTAATGAACACTTTGGTTGGAAGCTCCCCTTGATAAATCGTGGGGAGTTTTTCAGCTATTATTTTTGTGGCGAAAATTTGCAGTTTGCACTAGCTGAGCGAGATGGCGAACTGCTATCTGTTGCAGGATATATATTAGCCAACGAAAGTGCAAACCCTGATGTTTGGGTTAGTGTGTGGGTTGCAAAAAAAGGTGAAAATGGCGTGGGCCTAGAGCTTATGAACGCTTTGCCAGAACTACTAAATGCTAAAGTTGTTGCGTGCAATAATATTAAAGAAAAAACCTGTGTTTTCTACCAGTTTTTAGGCTGGGAGGCCGAGCGCCTTTCACATTTTTACCGCTTAGGTGTTAAACAAAATAAAAGCGATTTTAAACTTGTGCGTTTTGGTACAGAAAACACCCAAAACAATGATATTGTTAAACGCCTTAACGTTAGCGGCGACTTAAAACTTTTACCTGTTGAAAATGAAAGCGACCTTGAAACATACGGCCTACCACAAAATACACAAACAAACACACCAGTTAAAGATATTTGGTACTTAAAAAGGCGCTATTTTAACTTCCCCCATTATAAATACGATGTTTTTGCCGTGCTCGAAAATGAAGTTTTACTTGCTTACCTTGTTGCACGCACAGCACAAAGCCCATTAGAAACTGGCGAGATTATACCAGTTTTGCGCATAGTTGATTTTATAGGTGCTGAGGATATTTTGCCACGTTTAGGCACTGCAATTGATGAGCTTATATGCTCACAAAATGCCGAATATGCCGATTGTTACTGCACAGGCATACAAGCTGAAACTTTTGAAAAAACTGGTTTTAACGAGAGAAAACGCGAAGATGAAATTATTATACCGAATTACCTCGACCCACCACTTTTTGAAAACATAGAGTATTTTTATTTCACAAATATACAAAACGGATTTAGAATGTTTAAAGCTGACGGCGACCAAGATAGACCAAACCTAACGATTTAACAATATTTTTCACCAGAACAAACAATAAAATACAAAAGAGGTTAAATTATGCACAGATGCAACTGGCCTGGGCTTGAAAACTCTGAACTTTACATAAATTACCATGATAATGAGTGGGGCATAGCCTCGCATGATGATGCGCATTTGTTTGAAATGTTTATTTTAGAAAGTTTCCACTGTGGGTTATCGTGGCTATTAATACTTAAAAAACGTGATGCATTTAGAAAAGCTTTTGATAATTTTGATGCACACAAAATTATTACTTACGACGAAAACAAAATAAATGAACTTTTGCAAAATGCAGATATAATTAGAAACAAAGCTAAAATATTAGCCACCATTGCAAATGCAAAAGCATATTTAAAAGTGCGCGAAGAATTTGGCAGTTTTTCAAATTACCTTTGGGGTTTTACTGATAATAAAGTTGTGTATAACCCCTTTGATGGCATTACAACACGCAATGAACTTTCAGATAAAGTTTCAAAGGATTTAAAAAAACGTGGTTTTAAATTTATGGGCACAGTAACCTGTTTTTCATACTTAGAGGCGGTTGGCATTATGAACGACCACGCCGAAACTTGCTATAAATTTATTAAACCAGAAAACAGATAATACAAAATCCCTGTGGAAAGGCTTTTGCCGTATCCACAGGGATTTTA
>CAYJJL010000224.1:0-3353 GCA_964370455.1 uncultured Faecalibacterium sp. | reverse complement strand
GTAACAAAATCTGGCAAAAAAGTTAACCTTTATGCAAACGTTGGTTCAATAGGTGATATAGGCCTAACACTAGCTAACGATGCTGAGGGTGTTGGCTTATTTAGAAGTGAGTTTTTATACCTAGAACAAAGTGATTACCCTAGCGAGGAATTGCAGTTTGGTATATATAAACAAGCAGCTGAAATGATGGCTGGCAAAAAACTTATCATACGTACAATGGATATAGGTGCAGATAAGCAAATTGGATATTTTAACCTTGAAACAGAGGAAAACCCAGCTTTAGGTTTTAGAGCAGTGCGCATATGCCTAACAGATGAAGAAATGTTTAAAACACAGCTTCGTGCGCTTGTGCGTGCTAGTGCATATGGCAAAGTTTCCATAATGGTGCCTATGATAGTTTCCGTGTGGGAAGTTGAGCGTGTTAAAGAAATTATAGCCGAAATTAAGGCTAACTTTGATGCAAACGGCATAGCGTATGGCGATTTTGAGTTTGGCATTATGATAGAAACTCCAGCGGCTGTTATGATAGCAGATGACCTTGCACCACTGGTTGATTTTTTCAGCATAGGCACAAACGACTTAACACAATATACACTTGCAATTGACAGGCAAAACCAAAAACTAGAGCCTTTTTACGACCCAAGACACCCAGCGCTTTTAAAAATGATTAAAATCATTGGCGAAACAGCACAAAAACATGGTATTTGGGCTGGTATCTGTGGCGAACTTGGTGCAGACCAAAGTTTAACAGAAACTTTTATAAACTATGGTATAGAAGAGCTTTCTGTTTCACCATCTGAAATATTATCTATGAGAAAACACATTAGAGATATTGATTAATTATTGAAAGGGTATACTTATGAAAGAGTTTATAATTAAATTAGAAACTATTGCAAATGTGCAAGATTTTGTTAAAGCAATTACTGGTTTAGATAGCGATTTTGATATTTGTTCTGGCAGATACGTAGTAGATGCAAAATCTATTTTAGGCATTTTTGGCCTTGATTTAAAAAACGAATTAGTTTTAAAAGTTTACGATTGCACAGATGAAGTAAAAGCGGCAATAAAACCATTTATAGTAGGTGAAAAATAATAATGATATATAAATTAATGCCTGCTTGCACGGATTATCTATGGGGTGGCACAAAGCTAAAAACAAAATACGGCAAACAATCTGATAAAGATATTATAGCTGAAACTTGGGAGCTTTCGTGCCATAAAGATGGGCAAAGCACTGTTGAAACAACAGGCGAAACTTTAAGCGAATTACTAGCAAAGCACCCTGAATATGCAGGCAGTGCTTGTGATAAATTTGAGGGTTTCCCAATTTTAATAAAACTTATAGATGCAAAACAAGCGCTTTCTATACAAGTACACCCTAGCGATGAATATGCTCTAGCTAACGAAAAACAATTTGGCAAAACCGAAATGTGGTATGTTGTAGATTGCGAAAAAGACGCTTTTCTATACTATGGCTTTAAAGAAAAATGCGATAAAGAAACGTTTAAAACAGCAATAGAAAATAGCACTGTTTGCGATTTGCTAAATAAAGTTTACGTTAAGCCGGGGGATGTGTTTTTTATAGAGGCTGGCACTATACATGCAATAGGCGCAGGTATTTTAATAGCCGAGGTACAACAAAACAGCAACGTAACATACCGTGTTTATGACTTTGACCGTGTTGGAGTTGACGGCAATAAACGTGAGCTACATGTTGAAAAAGCTTGCAAAGTTACAAACTATAATAAGCAAGAAACAACACAAAGCGCTAGCGGTGTTCTTGCAAGTTGCAAATATTTCACGGTGGAAAAAATTGATTTAAACGGCGAAAATACCAATAAAACAGAAAATTCTTTCCACAGTTTATTAATAACAAACGGTAGTGGTGAAATAACTTGTGGTGAGCAAAAAATTAACTTTAACGCTGGCGATAGCATTTTTATCCCTGCAAATAGTAGCAACTACACCCTAACAGGCAAAGCGGAAATAATTTTAAGTTATGTAATATAATAAAAACGGCAAGCACTAAATTTAGTGCTTGCCGTTTTAAATTGTGTGAAAAGTTCAAATATTTTGAGGCTCAGATAATATTTATTAGCCTGATATAAAATTTTTTCATAAGAGATTTTTTAATCCATTTAACTGATTGTATTTGTAAATATATGATTGTAAGAGTTATTAATAATAGAGAAATTTGCAAAGTGTTTGTAATAGTTGTTGTATTGTTGTTTGTTTGTTGGTATAATTTCAGTATAAAAAGTATAAAAAGTATAAATTTCTCTGCAATTATTTCTTTATATGGCTTTTAAAAAATGTTGAAATTTATACTAACTTACACTTTTTAAATGTAAAAAAGACACTATTGTGAAAGGAAAGTAATATAGCTATATATATATTTGCTGTTTATTACAACATTATTTATGCGTGATATAATTAAAAAATACGGTCAATGGTTAAAATCTATCTTTATAATAATTTTCATCTTACTTTCGTTTTTCATTGTGATAGTAGGATATACTCTGTATGCTTTCTATGAAAATGCGTTAAAAGCTAGCAGTGACCTTAGTTATTATGTGAAAAATCATTATGATGCACAGTTTTCTGCAATAGTTGAGCTTTCTGTAGCGATTGAGCTTAACAATTTAAATATTGAAATTAACAATCTTGAAAGCAATCAATCGGATTTACCTAACATCCAAATGCATACATTAAGTAATTATTTAAGTGATTTTCAAATAGCAAACCCGTTGTTAAAATCTATTTACATTTACTATGCTAAATTAGATTATGTTGTAGGTACACTTCGAAGTTTTTCGGCGCGTAATTATTACCAATTGAACAACAACTTTACATTAGAAAAACAAAATGAATGGATTGAAACTTTAAGTGTAGAAAAAAGTGGACTCTACCTTGTGCAACAAAGTACTGGTGAAGTGCCAGCTTATATATCTAAAGCAAATAACGATACTTACATAGTTTTTGAAATAAATACAGACCAGATGCTTTATGAACAAACTGCAGCTCAAATGCAATTTGCACATACGCTCTTTGCTTTTGAACGTGAAGAGCAATTTTTTGTGAGTGATAGTGATAGCGAAGTATTGTTTGAATAATTAGAACCTGGGGTCAAAGAGCTTTTTCACCGCATAAAATCAGCTTTTGACTCGCTCGTTTATTATAATTTATATTATCAGGAACAAATATTTCAACCGTATTTAGTTAGCTTATATGTTGCAGGGGGAGGCATGTTGTTGTGCTTGGTATTTTCAATATCTGCATCATTTTATTTAAGCAAAAACACTAACAAGCCAATAGAACAACTTATAGACCAATTATCTGGTTCAAGCGATACA
>CAYJJL010000223.1:0-3358 GCA_964370455.1 uncultured Faecalibacterium sp. | reverse complement strand
AGCAAGAACAAGGCCTAGTTGCTATTGTTAAAAAATACAGTGATTATGTACGCTACCCTATTGAAATGGAGCGCACAAAATCCCTCATGAAAGATATGCCAGAAGATGCCCCAGAGGACGCAAAACCAGAGTACGAAAGCTACCAAGAACTTGAAACACTAAACAGCATGGTACCAATTTGGAAAAAAGCAAAAAGCGAAGTTTCTGACGAAGAATATAATAGCTTTTACAAAGATAAATTTCACGATTTTACAGACCCAGCACGTGTAATTGTTTCACGCACTGAGGGTACTGCTAACTATAACGCTTTATTGTTTATACCTTCAAGCCAACCTTTTGATTACTACACCAAAGATTACGAAAAAGGGCTTGCTCTTTATGCTTCAGGCGTTATGATTATGGAAAAATGCGCTGATTTATTGCCTGATTACTTTAGCTTTGTTAAAGGTATAGTAGATAGCCAAGATTTAAGCCTAAACATTAGCCGTGAAATGTTGCAACAAGATAACCAACTTAAATTAATACACGGTGCACTTGAAAAGAAAATTAAAAAAGAACTACGCTCTTTGCTAAATAACGATAGAGAAAAATATGAAGCTTTTTGGAAAGCATTTGGCCGCCAAATTAAATTTGGTTGTTACTCCGATTATGGCATGCACACCGAGCTTTTAAAAGATTTACTACTATTTTGGAGCGCTAAAGAGAAAAAGCTTGTTACGCTTGAAGAATACGTAGCAGCTATGCCAGAGGAGCAAAAAGTTATATACTTTGCCGCTGGTGATTCCACAGATCGCCTAGCTAAACTACCAGCCGCAGAACTAGTGCAAGAAAAAGGCTATGACTTACTACTTTTAACAGATGATGTTGATGAATTCTGCCTACAAATTATGCGTGCATATAACGAAAAAGAATTTAAAAACATAAACAGTGGCGATTTAGGCCTTGAAAGCGAAGAAGAGAAAAAAGCAGCCGAGGAAATAACCACAGAAAGCAAAGATTTATTTACAGCAATGAAAGAGGCTTTAAGCGGTAAAGTTAGCGATGTTAAAGTTTCCACACGCTTAAAAGACCACCCTGTTTGCTTAACAAGTGCTGGTGCACTTTCAATCGAGATGGAAAAAATCCTTGCAGCTCAACCAGGTGCAGAAGGCATGAAAAGCGAAAAGGTTCTTGAACTTAACACAAACCACGCTGTTTTTGCAACCTTAAAAACAGCACAAGAAACTGGCGATAATGAAAAAGTTGCAAAATACGCACAAATTTTATTTGCACAAGCACAACTAATTGAAGGCTTGCCAGTAGATGACCCTATTGCTTACGCAGATGCTGTTTGCTCATTAATGGGTTAAGATATCACTAGCTAAGTTAAATAAAAAATCAATAAAAAAAAACAGTGGCTACCCTTGCATAACGCAAAGGTAGCCACTGTTTTTTATCTACTTGGTATATACACTAAAAACAAAAATTTATGTTACCGCCTGTGTTTACGTTTGTAATTGAGGTTTCTACCAACAGAAAATACAACAGGGAGGATTAGCACTGCAAAAATTGCGATGACTATCCAAGTTTGAGCTTCCAACATAAAATACCTCACTTTCTTATAATCGAACTATCACTTGTTTGCTTTTTATACAAATACTTTCAACATTTATACGTATATTATAACACAAACTATAAGTTAAATCAATATAGAAAATAAAACATACTATTTAGTAAAATTCACCTAATGCTCAAACATCACTATTAAACGTCAAAATTCAAATTACTGGCGCAATTTAAAAGTTTTTGGCGCAACCTTGTATGCAATTGGTATTGAAATTAATATATAAATTACACTAAAAATACTAACTGCTAATCCAAAAATTAACGGCGGTGGGTCGCTGCGCATTGCAAAAAAATAAACTAAATATGTAACATTTTTTATAATGGAATAAACTGGGTTTTTCATTTGGATATCTTTATCGTATGGCTGGAACAAATAATAAATAACTAAGTTGTGCACACTAAAAAATGTTGATAGCGCCATTACTGTAAAAAACAGCAATGCGTATTCATATAGTTTATCTGTGCCACCTGAGGCAAATAAAACTAAAGGTAAACCTATTGCAATAGGTAAACTTTGCATCCAATCCATAAAAACAACTGTTTTTAACCTAAATGTAAACATTTCTAAAATTGCTTTTGGTTTACGATAAAAGCGAAACAATAGCATTTCACTATCACAGTTTGTAAACATCATAGTTACAATGCGCTCACCACAGTTTAAAAAATACATAATATATGCTATCATTGGTAGTAGTGGCACTATAAGCACGTTAATTGTAGCGTTAAAATCTGGCATTATAAAACACGCTACTACCGCCATAATAATAGCTATACTCTCACCTATTATAAATTTTTTTGTAGCACCTGCTAAAAGTCCTTTGTGCCGTTTTACAAAACACTCTGAAAGTAGTGCATAACCATTTTTATTAATATCTATTTTAACATTTGCTTTAATATGTTTTTCTGCGCTTTTGCGTACAGTAATTTGTGCTACTCTTGTATTAACATCCCACATTGCATCGTACTCTTTATACATTGCTCTGTATAATTTTAAGTATATTTTGCAGTTTAAAATATACTTAAAAGCAAACACTGCACCAGTCAAAAAAACAAGTGCCATAATCGCAACCGCCATTGCGTTAAATGCTATATTTAAACACGTAAACACTGCACCAACTGCACATAAACCAGCACCAATAGCAACTTCGGTATGGCTATATTTCAATTTATAATAGCTGTCTGATTTTATCCTAAACCAAATTTTTAAAGCTCCGCCTATTAATTTAACTGATATTAAGATAACCAGCAATGAAATTATATTTATAGCACCCAAAGCTCTAGTTTGAGGCATTAACAAATAAATTGGTAAAAAGCCTACAAAAGATGATGCTAAAAACTGAAAAAAGCACTGAAAAAATACTTTATTTGCGTTCATTTTTAAATAGATAATTGCATATTGCAAATCCTTTTTAGGCTCTACCACAAAACAATTAGTTATGCCACCTGCAATAGTGCACCATAATAACATGTTTAACAAAACTTCGCTAGAACTTAAAGTAACCCAGCTTACATCTAACAAATTTAGCACCAGCCACAACAAAACTGCAATATAAACAAACTTAAACAAAAATATTCTTACTATCTCATAGCCTATGTTAAACACTGATACAAGATTTTTCCAAGTTGAGTTTGAATATAAACTATATGGTATATGCACACCAATAAAAGGCAAGCGTTTTAAATAATATACTATACTATTTGCTCTATATGTGTTTTGTATTGAGTACAGCGTTTTAAAAGTTTTATTCATCGC
>CAYJJL010000222.1:0-3469 GCA_964370455.1 uncultured Faecalibacterium sp. | reverse complement strand
CTCCTAATAATTCAACTTCTGGCATTAATGTTGTTTGTAATATTGTAGCTAAAAAGTAACCAGCAAGTAATGATACAGGTAGAGCTACCGTGATATACGCCATATACTCTACGCATTTACTAAAAATAATTTTTTTCTTACATTCACCCAAGGTTAGGAGTATAGCGCAATCTTTATTAATATTTAAGGAACAAATATATAAATAGAAAAGAAAAGTTCCAACAAAGAGCGAGACTAGCACCATTAAAAAAGTTCTAGAAACAAAACTTTCTGTTTGATTAATAACATCTGCATGATAGGTTTCTGCCGCTACAAATGTTTGGTATTTGTCCCAATCAATCCCAGTATCTTTTAATTGTTCTAAAACCATATCAATGTTATCGTAGGAGTTTACATATATAGTAAAAAATCGTATGTCTTGTGAGGCATTATTAAGTAAAATGGCTGTGTTGTAATCAGTGAAAATTGTGTTGTAAGGGCTGTTTTTAAAAATTTCTACTCCTTCATAATTTTCTTCACCAACATCAAAGTATAAATTTGTTTCATATATTCCTGTTATTTTTATGTTTTGAATTTCCGGTATTAATTCAATATTATTTGTTTGTGTTTGAGTGTTAAATTCATTCGATATTACATTTATTTCTATAATATCCCCTACATTAAAATTATTTTGCTCTGCTAGCGCCATTGATATTATTGCCCCTGGATTTTCAGCACTTGGATATTTCCCCACAGAAAGTGTTGAAAGGTTTCTACGAAAATAATTGAACATTTCAACGTTTGCTAAGCCGATTATATTTACCGAAGTACTTAAAAGTTCTATATCGGTTTCTTTCAATGCTGCATTTTGATGTATTTGTTCATAAGGATTTTCTCCAGTATAAATTTTACTGTTTTCAAAATTCACAGGTAAAGCGTATAGCATAGAGTTCGCATTAAGTGTTTCAATTCCTGTTACTCCATCTATGTTCAAAACCGCATTCAAACTCTCTCTTGTTTGAGGCGGCAAATATTGTGTTTCATCAAAAATTTGACTGGCATTTTCCGAAAAGATAGAATCCATATATTGAATATTACTGGCAACACTTATTGTTATCCCTAGTTGATTTAATGTATCTGTTTTCAGAAGTTTTGCAGAGTTATATATAATTAAACTAAAAACCATAAATGAACCTAATATTATCAACACTAAAACATTAAGTACGCTCAATCGTGAGTTTTGAACGATAACAGTTTTAATTCTTCTAAGCATTTTACACCTATATTATTCTTTTTTTATTTTACATCACGTTCGTATTTTATTCTCTTATTTCATCGCACGAATTAAAATATTCCACTGTGTGCCCTCGGAATTTATGCAGGAAAATTGATAATATGGCTGTAAAAAACCTTTGGAATCTTCTACATAAATCAAAGAGAGGGTTTCAATTGTAATATCAGATATGTTGCTAATATATGGAATGAATTTTCCATCTTGTATCTCTTGAAATGCTTCTTGTTCACTTTTTATAGGCACTTCACGATAAAACTCGCCTTTTTGTAAAGAGTAATCTAAATTCAACAATTGGCCATCTTCAGAGAGGGCAAGCTCTATTTCACCGCCTTGGTAAATATCTTGTTCTAATGCAATAAATGACGATTGTAAGTAATATGCACTTTCATCTTTTGAAAAAACTGCGTCTTCGCTTATATTTACACCAATGGTTTCCAAATATGTATGTATTTCATTTTCTGAAAAGCCTAAAAATTCCTCTTCTTGCTCATCTTTATTATACTCATATGTTCCATCGGCAGTATTGATTATTAATTGTGCAGTCTTATCATCTGTTTTATACCAAAGCGTTTCATCCTCAAAAACTGTAGGTGATGCATCGCTCCAAATAATATTATGCTGTTCAGCAAAGGATTTTGCAAACGACATTGCCTCGTCTGTACTCCATGATTGCTTATTAAACACTGGCACCGTTGCTTGTTCTGTGGATAATTCAATGTTACTGTTGACTGTGATACCTTGCATATTTACAGGTCGGCTGTATTGCCGAAAATTCCCGAATTCTTTTGTTTGATAAACGATTAAAAGTGTCAAACACGCTAAAGTTGCCATGCAAAACGGCAATAGATACAATAGTTTTCTTTTAAATGCATCTTTGCAAAACAATATTTTTTGTATGCAATATCCGCAAAGTGCACCAAATGTATTGTTTATGATATCGTCGATTTCTGCAATTCCTCTGTATGTAGTAACTTGTACAATTTCTATAGCGAGAGAAAGCAAGCACCCAATTAAAATTACTTTTAATAAAGATATTTTTTTAGGCCAAAGCACAGCGCATAAAAAACCAAGAGGGGAAAACATCAAAATATTGCCTATGATGTTATACCAAAGCCTAAACTCGCACTGGTGCCATGCCGCAATATATGAGGAAAACGGCCTATAATGGATAAGTAGCTGTTCTGTCGGGGTTATTGCACGTGACAAAATTGTAAAATATAACAGAAAACACAAATAGCCACCAAGTGCTAAAAAACAAATTACGCGAAATATTTTGTTTGCTTTTTCATTTTTAATCATTTATTGACCACCGCTTCTATTTACTAATAGTAAAAGAAGTATTTACTAACACTCCACTACCTGATACTTCAAACATATATCGAATTGCATATTTTGTATCAGTAGATAGATTTGCAAACGTGCAAACCGATGGAGCGTCAGTTCTTGTTGAGACTTTCTCCCAACTAGAGCCAAACCAACTATCAACACGTTTATATAAACAAACATTCACAGCTTCTGAACTATCTTTTGCAAAGTTAAAATTCGTATCAACAGTTAGGGTTGAAGTCCCTGTAAAGTAATAATTTGTGTATAATGCTCCAGACATTGTGGTTATTAACCCTTCGTAACTACCGTTATCCCAATTCCACCCATTTGTGGGCATACCAAGCGCACGTGTTTGCATTGTATCATTGTATACATCTATTTCCGGGTATTCGCTTGTAGCATACACAGGGACCCCCAAGGAACTTACTATACCAACACCTAATAAAGATGCACTTCCCTTTAAAAAGTTCAAACGTGTGATTTTTTTCATAATATAACTCCTCTGTTTTTTTAGTGTGTTTTCAAATTCGATTTAGTTACTTTACGGATATGTTTAAATTTAAGTAACTATTTCATGAAATTGCAGGTTTATTTTACACAAAGATCAGATAAAATATTGCTCGTGCTAAATTTGCTATATATAAACCAATTACAATTAAAATGTGTTTGCATCATTAATTATTGCATTTTAACAACTTACTGATCAGCAACTACATTTTACATTATTTCAAACAATTGTGCCGATTTATTGCATAATTTGCAGAATAATATGTGCAATTGACAAAAATGCAAAAAAAAAACACCATATGCCAAAAACCTTGCTTGACACATGGTACTTTTTTATTCTTTGAGAACAAAAAAATAATTTAG
>CAYJJL010000221.1:0-3491 GCA_964370455.1 uncultured Faecalibacterium sp. | reverse complement strand
CTCACTCTATCGGCAAGCCGTTCATTTTAAGAAAACTCAGCTTGTCCATATATCCCCTTTGGAATACGATTTTACCGTCTGCAATATTGAAAAATCCGCAACCTCTAAACCCTTTTGGGTCTTTCCATTCCATTATAGCAAAATTTCCGTCCATGAAGATATTATCAAGTATGCATACCATTTCAGCGGTGGCAAACTCAGCTTTGAACATTTCATAAATCGCAGTTTTGCCTATAACAGGCTCAGCCACCACCTGATGATTTACCGCATCATCGCTGTAAAACTCGCTGAGTGTCTTTGCATCAGCATTGTTAAAGGCATCTATCCAGTTGAGTAGCGTTTCTTTCGGTGTTAAATTACCGCTGATTTTACGCTTGTATAGGTTGCGGTTTCCGCCATCGCCATCAACAACTCCACAGCTCACAAAGCCCATTTTTTGATAAAATCTATTAGCACGTGGCGAGGTGACAAAGCATTCAAGCTGTATATCCTCGTAGCCTTTAAACAGGTTTTGTGTAGCGTAGGCAATCAGTTTTTGTGCAATGCCCTTGCCCCAGTATGGCACATCTACCGATAAGCCCTGTATCTCGTTTTCATGTGTAAACAAAAAACCTATAACAGTTTCGCTGTCTAATATAATGGTCGCATTGTCATAAATTGCGCTTAAATCTCTGTCGCAAGCACCGCTATTTATATATTCGTCCGCCATCTCGTCACCAAGGTGGGTGCGCTCGTATACATCTACTATTTTTCGCCCGAGGGCAAGCACTGCGGTTTTGTCGGCATCTGTCGCTTTTCTAATTGTATAACTCATATAGTTTTCACTTCCTAAATTTTTTCGTAAAAGCTTACATTATTTTTAATTTAATTTTATCAGAGATAGGGCTAAATGTCGATAGCTTAGATACGATTTAGTAAATGATATCTAAGCTATTTGTAGTGTTAATTTAATAAATTGAAAGTTTGCTTCTACTTAGTGTTGTACCAACTTATGAAAATATAAAGTCAACTTTAGATTTCATAGATTTGATTGTCGTAAAGATATAATTATGAATATATTGGTTAAATAGTATCAGTCTACTTCAAACTTTGCGGAATACATTCCGCAATTTGAGCTCGATTTAATATTTTGGGGAATACATTCCTTGTTTTGATTGACTTTTACATAGATTAGGAATATAATGTATACAATAATATTAGTAAGCGAGGTGTTACCATGAAAAATATCGTTAGAGCCGAATATCTTGATTGGTTAATTCGAAATAAAGACAAGCAAATAATAAAGGTTGTATCCGGAATTAGGCGATGTGGAAAGTCTACCATGTTTGATGTTTTTAAAGAACATTTAATGAACAGTGGTGTATCAAATGAACAAATTATTTCTATAAATTTTGAAGATGTTGATTTTGAGCATTTGGATGACTATAAAAAACTTTACGAGTATATCAAACCACTTTTGAACCCGGATAAAATGAATTATATTTTTTTAGATGAAATTCAAAATGTAAGGGATTATCAAAAAGCAGTAGATAGCCTTTTTATCAAAGAGTATTGCGATGTATATATAACAGGCTCAAATGCTTATTTTATGTCGGGAGAGCTTGCGACTTTGCTTTCGGGGAGATATATTGAACTGAAAATGTTGCCACTGTCTTTCGCTGAGTTTTGCTCGGGATTAAAAGGGGACAGAACAAGTTTAAGCGAATCTGAAAAATTCAATCTATATCTTAGGTACGGTTCTTTCCCATATGTGACTAAACACGAATTATTTAATAGTGACGGCATGGAATATTTAAGTGGTTTATACAATTCTGTTATTCTAAATGATGTTGTCGCTCGAAAAAAAATCAGCGATGTAAGCAGTCTTCGAAGTGTTACGCAGTTTATTTTCCACAACATAGGCAATATAACTTCAATTACTAAAATAGCAAATACTTTAAAATCGGGCGGAAGAAATACCGATAGTAAGACAATATCAAAATATCTTGAGGGACTCTGTGATAGCTTGCTGGTCTATGAAACACCAAGGTATAATATAAAAGGTAAAGAGTATTTAACAGCACCTAACAAATATTATGTCTCTGATATAGGACTTAGAAATCTATTAGTAAAAGGCACTGACACAGATATAGGGCATGTTATTGAAAACATTGCATTTTTAGAACTGGGGCGCAGAGGATATAGTGTTTGTGTTGGAAAAATTGATGATTTAGAAGTTGATTTTATCGCAACAAAAGGTGACGATACCCACTATTATCAAATTTCTGCAACAACACTTGACCCAAATACTTTAGAAAGAGAACTTAAGCCTTTTTCAAAAATTGCAGACCATTATCCCAAATATCTTTTAACTCTGGATACCATACACCCGAATGCAAACTATAACGGTGTTAAAAAAATTAATTTTATTGATTGGTTACTTCAAAAATAGTTTTCTGCTCACAGTTTGCTCACACTTATCCCAAAAACTTGCTTTATTAGCGTTTTTGAAAAAATTTTGAAGATGCGTTGGTTATCACTGAAAAACAACGTACATAAGATATTTTTACGGTATAAAATGCGCCTAAAAAGCACTAAAAAACACTAGGTGAAAATAGCTTATAACCTCTCGAAATGCGGTAGGCCGGGAAACCGGTGCAAGAGTTCAAATCTCTTCATATCCGTAAACGTACCGCTTACCTCAATTTAGTTGGGTTGAGCGGTATTTTTTTGTTTTACATTAAGTTTAAAAATACATCTATTTTGAACATTGTAGCAAGTAAAAAAGCTCGTTCGATTTTATCGATTGAGCTTTTTTGCCTTTTCACAAAAGAGCAAGTTTCATTGTAAAACAGTTCATTTTGTGCTATAATTATGTACAACGCTGTCAAAGTGATTGTTGCTTTGGCGTGCTTATATTTAGGACTTAAAGCTCTGCCGCATGGTGGGGCTTTTTTTTGAAATAAGGAGATGAATTATTTAGAATTTCATCGTGATGTTATATTCGTACGCTAAAAGGAGAATAATAATATGTCTACAAAAATATATAACAAACTCGTACGTGATAAAATTCCTGAGATTATAAAAGCCTCAGGCAAAGATTGCACTACCGAGATTTTATCTGATGATAACTACTTAGAAATGTTAGATAAAAAATTACTTGAAGAATGTTGTCGAAAAGTGAAGTGATAATGAATAATAACTTTGCTCCAACAGGCAGTGTTGCCGAGGATTATTTATAGGATTTTTCAGTGATACTTTCGGTGCGCAAAAAGCTGAAATTGATAGAACTATATTTTGTTGAGAAAATAAACGCAACATGGTAAAGTTAGGGTTGAAAATTTATTCTTTAAAGGAGTTGTTGAAATGATTAATATGATTAATACGGTTAAGTTAATGAAAACAAGTTATATAGTGGTAATGATTGTAATGGCAACCATGTTTTTTAGTGGTTGTAATTCTGAATACGAGAATGTTTCAACCGCTATACCAGAAAGCGAAACCACTGCAAG
>CAYJJL010000220.1:0-3509 GCA_964370455.1 uncultured Faecalibacterium sp. | reverse complement strand
ATTTAATAGAATGTTAAAACAAGTGAAAAGATATAAGCGTGTTTGATTAGTGAAGCAAGACACTACGTTTCATTTTTTGAGATATACTTACCACACAAAAGCATTATATCTATGATTTGGATAATTGTTTAGTGGTATTAATTGGAGGTAAACAAAAATGTCAAGAGAAGACTTAATTTCTGAAATAAACAAATTAATTTTAATGAAAAGAACAACACACTTTTCAATTCACACAAAAACACCTTTGATATTATTTGTGAGGTCTTTTATTGCCTTTGTAATTACTTATAGCATGGTGTTTCTTGTGTTTTATTTTGAGTTACCCTCGCCATTCGAGCCTATAAGCATATATATTCTTTTTATAAGCATGGCTTTCTTTTGGGGTTTGATTATTGATTCTGTAATTTACATTCTACTAATAAGTTGTTATAAGCGTATATCTATATTAACAAGAATCAAAAGAGGATAAAATATGATTATATAT
Organism: uncultured Faecalibacterium sp.; assembly: GCA_964370455.1. Classification (GTDB taxonomy): domain Bacteria; phylum Bacillota; class Clostridia; order Oscillospirales; family Ruminococcaceae; genus Faecalibacterium. The sequence continues at coordinate 3,025 of CAYJJL010000220.1, read as the reverse complement.
AAACCAAGTTTTGATGAAGAAGAACTAAATGTTGAAGCTAAAGCTTTATTCATCTCACCGCGTTTGATTAAAATAAGAGCATTTTTAAAAACAATATGTAAAATATTGCTAGTACTTTCAGCATTGTTAGTTTTAGTGCATACCATAAGTATGACACAGCCACCAGTTAATACGCCATTTTTTATATGGCTAAACACAGCTAGTTGGATTGGTATAGCTATTTCGTTTATATTTGGCTTGGGTGGCGTGTTTGTATTTGATAAAGTTTCTGATTTTTTTGTAAAAGTGAGTGTTAAACAATTGCGCCCATTGTACTCTAGATATATCTCTTTGGAGCTACAGTATGTCTTTGAAAATGAAACTGTAACTATAAAATCTACAGATAGTGTTACTGTTTTAAAGTGGAGCGACTTTAAATACTATGGACTCATAGAAAATTATATTTTTTTGGTTTTTCATAACGATAAACGTATATTAATAAACACAAATATATTTTCGGATAAAGATTTAAGTGACTTTAATTTTGGGTTAAAGCAAGTAAAAAACGTTGAGGATATTTACTAAATTCATTTTATACCACAGCAAACGGTACGGTTGGCAAGTGTGTGTTTAATTTTTTTCAAATAGATTTAACTAACAGCACAACAAAAGATATTTTTATTGATTCAGGTGGTTTACTTTCGCGTAAGACTAACATGTTTTAATTTGAGGTTTAGCAACATTATTTATTCTTGAGGCTGAGCGCATTATTTAAAGTGAAAGGTCCACTTTCTCCAGCTTTTGCTTTCTCGCAAAAAAGTGGGTTTTGTTTCATTATACTTACAAACTCTTTAGGTGTTGGATGCATAGATTTTTGAATAATAATCTCATTATTTTGCGCATCTATACCACCATCTAAAAAAACAAATTTTAATTTCAAAGTTGCTGCGAACAAGGTATTATTTTGTGGACGTTGCAATATATAACTTATTGATTTTAATTCATGTAAATTTATACAGTGATTATTATCTAAAACCGTTACAATAATTACATTTTTCAAACATATAAATTCTCCGTACTTGCTAAGCCTTTTCATGCTTATTATTTTTTTTTCTAATAACACAAGGTCTTCATATTGCAAATCCGCTAAAAAACATTCAATATTAAACAAGTCTGGTTTTATTTTTTTCAGTATTAAAATGTAACGTAGAATAACTATAAATCGAGTAAATAACAGTGCTGATATAACAGCAAAAATGAAAATTGCAGAAAAAGCAGATATTTCATGAAACTTAAGAAATACTAATAGATATATAGAAACGGCTGTTAATAGTAAAAATACAAGTGCAAAAAATAACAAAACAAAGGGTACGAATGCATAATATTTAATATGTTCTGCTCTTTTTAGCTTTATCACATGCTTTATATTTAAAATTAAATCTTCTCTTGTCATTTTACCCTCCGATTCATGCAATTAGTATTAAATATATAATACCATACTATTTATAAAATACAATGTGTTGAATAAATAATATATCTATATTGGTGCAAAATCACAAATTATAATAACATCTGTCATATGTTTTATTTGTAGCTCTATTCAGAAATTTTATTTATAATTTATGTATTAATATTACCAATAATATGTGTTATAATAAATATCATAAAACTTCAATATAAAAAAGGAGAAGGAATGAATAAGTTTAAATTAATTGTCCGCTCAAGCATATTTGTATTATTGATAACGATTTTCACTTCGGCGTGCGTTGTTTCAAGTCAAGAATCATCAATAAGTTCACAGCAACCAGTATCGTCATGCGAATCCCAACAAACGAGTTCATCCAGTATGGCGCAAGCACAACCCACACCAACCGCTGAAACTGTTGAAAAACCTGAAATCATATCTGAAACAATCATAGAAAATTTGCATTTGGATGAAGTTGAAAATACATTGTTAAATGAATGGAATGAGATTAATTCTGATATGCATGCCTACATAACAGATGCAAAATATTCTACCACTGATTTGGATGGAGATGAAAACCTCGAAACATGGTTTTTTGTAGAGGATTACAATTGGGTTGTTGCACTTATTGTGGAAAAACAAGAAGATAGTACATATACTTATCTTGGCATGACAAGCAATCTTTTTCTTGCAGGTGATATGAATGTATACCAAAGTGAAGATCAAGAAATTATGCACACACAGCGTATACAAAGCCATGCAGTTAAGGAAGCAGGAGTTCAAACATACGATGTTTTTATTAGTATAGAAAATAATCAACTTATATGCAATGAGATTTATTATTCAAGCCAAAATGGTGAAATGGACGAAACTGCTCAATATGACATAGGTGGTGGTTTTGGAAACGCTACAAAAGAAGAATATCTTGCACAAAAAGATGTGTTTATAGGTGGCTCTGCTTTAAGCGATATTATATATGTAATGGAACTTGAAACAATAGAAAATTATTTGGATGAAGGTGTTTTGACAGCAGTGTTGCAAAAATAAGGTGTATTTATTATTGCTCCATTCTGACTTCTTGGCCGATGTCGGTTATTCGCCTTACTCTTACTTCGTTTTCTTTTGCCCATTCAATTTCTGATTGCATACCCTCAGATATTGTCCAATCAAAAACCCAAACTTCATCGCATCTGAGTAACATTTCTTTCCCTATTTCAAGCGAAAGTTCTCTTTCATCTGCATTTGTATCATCTAATATTTGTGGCAGCGATAAATGTGGGCAATAAAAAAAGCAACATTGCTATAAAACAAAGTTGCAACATTCTTTAGCATAAGCTGTATTTTTTTCGGTATCGCCTCTATATGGTGAGGCTACCTACTGATATGTGAATGAGTAATATTCCGCCACGTTTAAGGTTAGCAAAAAACACTTTTGTTAATGCATAATTATTTATAAAATTTCAAAAAACTATTGACTTTAACGTTACGTGATAGTGTATTATATAAGCATGGCCATATAAAACAGTGAAAGGAGCATAGTTTTGAAAATAAATGAAGTAGCAAAACTTAGTGGGGTAACTG
>CAYJJL010000219.1:0-3514 GCA_964370455.1 uncultured Faecalibacterium sp. | reverse complement strand
GTGAAAAACCTGTTACCATGAATGCAATAGAACTTGAACAAGTAATTGAAGTGGCAAATAAAACTGATAGATTATTCTCCATACATCACAATAGACGTTGGGACAAAGATTATTGCATAGTAAAAGAAATATTAGCAAAAAACACTATCGGAAAACCCTATTTTATAGAAAGTCGTGTACAAGGCTCACGCGGGGCAATGCATGGCTGGCGTGGATATAAACAAAATGGTGGTGGTATGCTGCTTGATTGGGGCGTACATTTAATAGACCAAATGTTAATGATGATAGATAGCCCTGTTGTGAGTGTAGATAGCCACTTAATATCTGTTTTCACACCCGAAGTTGAGGATAGCATAAAACTTACCCTACGTTTTGAAAACGAACTTTGTGCGGTGCTTGAGATGTCCACAAACTGCTTTGTTAACCATCCTAGATGGCATGTTTGCTGCGAAAAAGGTACTGCTGTTATTGAAAACTGGGCATGTGATGGCAAAATTGTATGTAAAAATGTTGGTTCTGAAATGGCTTGGGCCGATGATATTGTTTACACAGAGGCTGGCCCAACACGTACAATGGCACCACGCCCTGTTGAAACTACAGAACAAATTGCGCTACCAGAAGTAAACACAAACTGGGCAGATTACTACACAAATATTGCTGAGGTTTTAGATGGCAATACCGAGTTAATAGTTACACCCGCCCAAGCTTTACGCACAATGAAAGTTATAGACCTTTGTTTTAAATCAGCTGAAGAAAAATGTGGCATCAAATGCTATTTATAAAATATTTATTTAACAAATAAAAGGAGTTTTTTATGCAAAGCAATAAAAAAGTTTTATTACTGCAAGGTGGTTGGCACGGACATGAACCAGAACTAACCTCAAAACGTTTTGCAGGCTTAATGGAAAAACACGGCTACACTTGCACAATTAGCAATACCTTAGACGTGTGCCTTGACCTTGAAATGCTAATGGGTTTAGATTTAATAGTAGCATGTTGGACAATGGACGAAATACCAAAAGAAGCACGTGAAAACATATGCAAAGCTGTTGGTGCTGGTGTAGGGCTAGCTGGGTGTCACGGTGGCATGTGCGATGCTTTCCGCCAAGATGTTGAATGGCAATTTATGACAGGCGGCCAATGGGTAAGCCACCCAGGTGGCGATGGTATTGATTACACAGTTAATGTGTGCAAAGGCTCTAGCCCTATTGTTGAAGGTTTAGAAGATTTTGCAGTTTGCAGCGAGCATTACTACTTACATATTGACCCATCTATTGAAATACTTGCGACAACACGTTTTCCGCTAGTTAATTATTACCATATATCAAACAAACCAGTTGATATGCCTGTTGCGTGGACAAAATACTGGGGTAATGGGCGTGTGTTTTATAACGCTTTAGGTCATCACGATGATGTTTTTGATAACAGCCCAAACGCTGAAATTATGATGGAACGTGGCATGCTTTGGGCGGCTGAAGGTAAACAATTTGCACTTGATAATAACCTAACTACTGAACGTTTTGAAAATACAGCTAAAATGTATTAATGCTTTTTAGAATAAAGGAGTTTTACAGATGAAAAAAGTTAAAATAGCCATGATAGGTGTTGGCTCAATAAGCGGTATCTACTTAAAAAATATATCCGAAATGTTTGCAGAAATTGAGTTAATCGGCGTTTGTGACCTTGTACGTGAACGTGCAGAAAAAGCACAAGCAGAATATAACATACCTAAAATTTACGAAACAATGCATGATGCTTTTGCCGATGCCGAAATTGATATCGTTTTAAACTTAACTCGCCCTTATGAGCATTTTGATGTAACCTCAGCCGCACTAAAAGCTGGCAAACACGTTTATAGCGAAAAGCCACTTGGCGCAACTTTTGAAGAGGGCGTTAAACTTGTTGAAATAGCTGAGGAAAAAGGCTTAATGTTAGGCGGTGCACCTGATACCTTCTTGGGTGCAAGCATACAAACTTGCCGTAAACTAATAGATGATGACATGATTGGTGATATAGTTGGTAGTGCTTGCTTTATGCAATGCCACGGCCATGAAACATGGCACCCAGACCCAGCTTTTTACTACCAATTTGGTGGTGGCCCTATGATGGATATGGGCCCTTATTATGTAACTGCATTAGTTAACTTACTTGGCGGTGTTAAAGGCGTAACTGGTGTTTCAAAAACTACTTTTGAAGAGCGCATTATAACTAGCAAACCAAAATTTGGCGAAGTTGTAAAAGTTGAAGTACCAACACATGTAACTGGCACTTTGCATTTTGAAAGTGGTGCAATAGGCACTATTGTTACTAGCTTTGATGTGCATTACAACACCTTTCCACAGGCACGCTTTGAAATTTACGGCACAAAAGGCACACTTTTAGTACCAGACCCTAACCATTTTGGTGAAGCAATTTACCTAATACGCCCAGAGGATGGCGAACGTAGAGAAATGCCTTTACTATTTGATTATAAAGAAAACAGCCGTGCACTAGGGCTTGCAGATATGGCAAAAGCACTTGTAACTGGGCGTGAATTCCGTGCGGATTACAAACAAACCTTACATGTATTAGAGGTTATAACAGCTTTTGATAAAAGCTCTGAATTAAAAGCTTACTATCCATTAACAACTACATATGAGCGCCACATACCTATGCAAAACAACCCTATGCATGGCGTACTTGATTAATTAAAAAGAAACAGCCTTAAATTTCCTACAAAGTGTAAATGCACTTTACTTGGAAATTTAAGGCTGTTTTTGTTTTATATTAGTTTTTATTTTTCAATTGCATTATCTACATCTGCTGGGCGTGTGCCAGTTATGCAAAACTCTACCCACTCAGCAATATTTGTTGCGTGGTCGCCTATGCGTTCTAAATATTTTGCAACCATCAATAAATCTAAAGTAGCCTCGCCACAGTTAGGGTCATTAGATATCATTTCAATAAGCTCTTTTTTAACTGTTGTAAATAGCTCATCAACCTCATCATCAGCTGCCATAACTTTTCTTGCTAGTTCTAAATCGTTTTTAACAAAAGAATCTATGCTATCTTTAAGCATTTTTACTGTTGCTTTTGCCATTGTTTCAATATGCACACTGCCTTGGCGCTCACAACAATCAACTTGTATAGCTAAATCTGCGATATCCTCTGCTTGGTCGCCTATACGTTCCATATCAGATATCATTTTTAATGCAGATGAAACAGTGCGTAAATCTTGAGCCATTGGTGCTTGTCTTAAAAGCAATTTCATACAACGACTTTCAATGGCACGCTCCATGCGGTCTATTTCAATCTCAGCACGTTTTGCTTCTTTTGCAAGGTGTTTATCGCCTGTTGTTAGGGCGCGGCAAGCAGTATCTATGGCTTGCTCGCACAATATACCCATATTTATTAATTGCTCGTGCAACAACTCTAATTGTTCTAAAAATAAATCTCTCATTAGCCAAATCTCCCTGTAATATAATCTTCGGTGCGTTTATCTTTAGGGTTACCAAAAACTTCGCTTGTTTCGTTA
>CAYJJL010000218.1:0-3516 GCA_964370455.1 uncultured Faecalibacterium sp. | reverse complement strand
CGATTCCATAGAAAAACTCAATTTTTCGACAGCGCTAAAGATGAGTAGACGAAACGCCCACCCAAAACCCACCTTATCAATAATCCATCATATCCTGTGCTTGCTCTTGCGCCCTTAGCAGCTCTTGCTGTTTGTTGTAGCTTTCAATCAGCTCATTGCGAATTTCCTCAGGAATACTCTCAACAAAATCTTGGTAGTTGTAAAGTTCTGCTGCAAGGTCGGTTGCTTCGTTTTTTTGTTTTTGCAGCGAAAAACTAAGCTCACGTTTTTGCTGTTCAAGCACACGTTCGTTGTGATTTAAAATCTCCAGCTGGTTTGCATATGGTCGCAACTGATTTTCAAAAGCATTAACCTTTGGATACCATTTCTCAAAAATCTCTTTTAGCTTTTCTTTTTTCTTCTGTGCATTAAAAGTTCCTATGCCCTCAATCTCACTTTGCATAAGTTTCATCTGCTCGGTTAAACGGTTCGCCTGTTTAAAAAGCCATGTCGGTATGTGTTTGCGTTTTGTTGATGCCGCTGATTTCCCTCGCTCTAAACTTGGAAACATCAATGCCATATGGTCGTGAAATTTATCTTGCCACTCTATAAGTTTGTTGCGGTCGCCCATGACTTCCTTCGCGGAAAGTCGCTTGTCTTTTGTCAGTGGTACAAAACAAATATGCATGTGTGGGTTGCGCTCGTCCATGTGCACCACTGCTGAAAAAATATTTTCTTCGCCTATTTCTTCTTTGAGGAAATCAATGGCGTGCTCAAAATATTTTTTTGTGTCACTCGGTGAAAGCTGTGCAAAAAATTCTGGGCTTGCTGTGATAATAGTATCAATAAATTTTACGCTGTCTTTGCGAACTTTGCATTTCGGATTTTCTCTTTGAGCTTTTTCTATTCGGCTTTGAATTTCTGCATAATATTTTTGTCGTGGTGCAATGAGGTGGTAATTTTCTGCAGTGCGTGACAAATCAATGTCAGGGTTGCTTTCATATTTTTGCTTTTTTCTTTCGTGATGTTTTTCAAGTGCGGTAGCAGGTCCGCCCTTTCTTTTTTCAAATCGTAATATTGCGTAAGCCATATAATAAAAATCTCCTTTCAAAATAAAAATTGTGGTGTGGGATAAGTTTTCTTCACATACCGCCACGCCAAGCTACAAATCGCCACCGCTAATTTTTAGGTGCTAGTTGCAGTTGCAAAGGCGATTTTCCCACCAGCCAAAAAGCACGCCCCCTTTAAGGAGGGGCGTGCTTTTTATCAGGCGGTTGTCGTGGTGGTATAACGCACTATACCTTGCCGTCGGCAAGGTGTGCGGTCGGGGACACCCCGACACCCCGTTTAGCGGCTTTGCGCTGAAGTGGGGGTGTAACCCCACTTGCACCAAGCCGCGGTTTTTGCCGCCTTTGTCGCAATGTCAAGCATGCATGATGTCGGCAAAAACCACCGCCACGGGCGGGGACGAAAGAGGGGTGCGAGGGTTTTTGCTGCGATGCGAAAAACCCCCTCTCTGGGTGCTTGTTTTAGGCAAAAGAGGCGTTTTAAACAGCGTTTTTTAAAGCCTTAATATGATGATAAGGCTAGACCATTATGGCGATTATAGAGCGTTTTTGCGAGGATAAATAACACTGAAATCGCAAAAAACAGCACCTTGATTTCATCGTGATTTTTCAATGTTTTCGTCCTCAGTGAACTTAGGGCAATTAACAAGCTTGACGTGGTAGCTTTGCTTGCACTCGTGAATGCAGCGTTGACAGTGCATGTTGTACTGCCTTTTACCGCTTTTTGGATTGATGAAAAATGCCATTTCTTTTTTAACTTTTTTAGATAATCTCATGTTTTTTCCTCCATGGTTTTTATTTTTAGGCATAAAAAATCCGCCTCAAGGCAAAACCTCAAGACGGAAAACTAACAATATTCGTTATAAAAAACATATTATTTTTATAACGAATACAAATATTAAAATGTAAATTGTAGCTTAATAAATAGCGCATCACCTCCAAAAAATAATAAGCCGCATGCACTTGGCACACGGCTTATTTCAGTAATTTTATTTTGATTTAATACTTCGCTGACAGATTTTCTCACTTCCTCAGAGGAAAATCTTGCGTCTAAAAGCTCTGTTTCGGCCTCAGTTTCGGCGAGTTTTTCGTGTATTTCCTCGGCCTCAAACACTCACTGATAACTCCACCTTGGAAAGCGCACAAAGCTTTTTCGATGTATTTGCATTTCGTATCGTCACCTTATTATACACAGGCGACGAGGAAATTTTGCTCCATCTTGTTTTGCTAAAAGTCGACCTCGGCGCAGACCAAAATATAACATTATTATAAAAATCCACCTGCTCAAATTCAGACTTTGCTTCCCCGACGGCAGCGATAACCTCCTCGGCAGTCATTGGTGGTATTAGAAAAATCGCTTGATGTACGGTTTCAACTTCGCTCGGTTTATCCCACCATTTCGGCGCATGGCCCAAAGCATCGGAAATCTCCTCAGCACTTATAACCGTGACAGGAACAGAGAGCGAGAATTTTTCTATCATCAAATCATTGCAGATTTGTATAAGTTTTAGCTTGTCGTTAATGTCGCTGTCGAAAATCACATTACCGCTGTTGATATAAGTGCTCACATTTTCAAAACCGGCTTCGGCAAAATATTCCCTGAGAAGTGGCATTGCTACTTTGTTTTTACCGCCTACATTTATGCCACGAAGTAAGGCTATATATGTTCTATGTGTTTTCATCGTATCACCCTTTCTATATGCTATACAAGATTACGCTTTTTGCGTTAAAATATATGATCTTTTTATCCAAGCAACAAGTTCTGCAAACTTGCTCTCGTCCACGATATCGAGATAGTGGGTAACCCTGTGCTTTGAGACAGTCATATATTTTTCGGTTGGGATATCAGGGTCTATACCGTCACAACAAAAGCTAACTTCTAAGCATTTAACCTTTGGGTATATGATTGCAAATGCCGAGCTACTGCGCCATACAATACCCATTTTGGGAAAATGCTCTTCAAAAGGCAGTACCTCTTTTTCAAATTCACTTTTAAGCTTTAAATAAAGTGGCAACCATACGCTTTTTTTGCCTCCAAAATACAAGTCATAACTCATATTTTCTCCTATCATTATTTACCTGAATGTTATATCAATCCCTTTAAAAATCGCCTCATATGGCATCTCTTTTATATTGTAGCAGATATTCACACAGCCTTTTCGAGTGACTACATAAGGTGAGTCGGTGCTCTCTTTTACAGCCTCCACCGCTTCAATACTTGCAAAATAGATGCTGATATATTTCTTTCTGCACCCAACGGCTACATATTTTCCGTCAAGTCGCCATGTGGGAATGAGGGTCTTTTCGGAATATTTTTCATCGAAAACAGCGGATTTATAATTATCTTCAATATATGAAATTATCGGCATAACCTGCCCTTTTGTTTTGTCATCAATCATGTTTAAATAAGTTTCTATAGGCATAATATCACTCTCGCTATACTTTCTTTATCGGATGACGTAGCACCGTT
>CAYJJL010000217.1:0-3518 GCA_964370455.1 uncultured Faecalibacterium sp. | reverse complement strand
CTTTGCATTTCAAATTCAGCAACGTCGCCTTTAACAAAAGCAACACCGTGATCAGTTACAGATATGCAAACATTACCTGTTGGCATACGGTGTACAATATCACTTAAAAGTTTAGCGTTTAGTACAACCTCGCCTGGTTCTAAAACATTAGCTTCTATGGAGGTAATTATAGCTATTTGTAAATCATAGCCAGTAAGTGTTAGTTGAAATCCATCTGCTTTTAAGAGAATACCCTCCAAAACAGGTATGGAAGAGCGCATAGCAACTGCTTTTGCAACACCGTCTATGGCATTGCTCAAAATGGATTTGTCGCAAATTATATTCATTGCAAAAACTCCTTAAATAATATAAATTTGTTGTCGCCGTAGTAGTAGGGGCTGGGGAATTTGTGGAAAAGTAGGTTTTACCCTTATGGGTGCTAGGTTTTTTACAATTTATTTTTTGGGGAATATGCGTTTAAAATAAGTTGACAAGCTGTTAGGTAAAAAACTTTCCACAAAGATGTTGAGAACTTCGTGTTAACTGTTAAAACAATTGTTAAAAACAAAAGGGTATTTTTTTACTGTGTTCTTATGTTTTTAATGATGTCTTCCACTGTTTCTTTTAGTTTTGTATCACGTAATAAATCACTTTCAATTGTTTTACGTGCGTAAACTATGGTGGAGTGGTCACGGTTCGAAAACTCCCTGCCTATATCTTCCATGCTCATACCTGTTATTTCACGCAAAATGTAAATAGCAACTCGGCGTGCAGCAGAAATATTAGCATTTCTTTTTGTGCCCTTAATATCTGAAACCGAAACATTATATGTGCGGCTAACCTCACCAATAACTTTTTCTATGGTAACAGGTACAGGCTGGCTTTCATTTAATATATCTTTTATAGCATTTTGTGCAACGCTTATAACAGGTTGTATGCCCTCTAATATATAGTAAGCGTTTAATTTTTTAACAGCGCCCTCTAATTGACGTATATTTGTGCGCAAGTGGTTTGCAATAAATTCAGCTACGTTTTCAGGTAGTTGTAAGTTTAAAAGTTCAGCTTTGCGTTTTACAATCGCAAGGCGTGTTTCGTAATCAGGTTGTTGAACATCCGCAATAAGGCCAGATTCAAAACGTGTGCGCAAACGGTCTTCCAAACTTTTAATTTCTTTAGCTGGGCGGTCAGATGCTATAACTATTTGTTTGTTTGCATCACGCAAAGAGTTAAATGTATGGAAAAACTCCTCCTGGGTGGATTCTTTACCAGCGATAAATTGTATATCATCTATAAGTAGCAAATCCGCTGCACGATATCTAATGCGAAAATCCTCTGTGCTACCACTGCGTATAGATGTGATAAGGTCATTGGTAAATTGTTCACATGTTACATACATAATGTTGAAATCTGGGCGACCTTTTTTAATTTGAGCTTGTATAGCATTAAGCAAGTGTGTTTTGCCAAGCCCACTGCCACCATGTATAAATAGTGGGTTGTATGCTCCGGCTGGGTTTGCAGCAACAGCTTGTGCAGCTGCAAATGCAAATTGGTTAGATGAACCTTTAATAAAACTTTCAAAGGTGTAATCATAATTGCCTTGTGGGCTATTTGGGTTGTTATCATATTTTTGAGATATAATAACCTCTGGTGGTGGCATTGTAGGTACAACTAATGTTACCTGAACATCAAAACCTAAAACTTCTTTAAAAGCTTCTTTTAAAAGCCCAAGGTATCTATCAGTAACAATTTTGCAAATAAAATCATTTCTAACAGATAATGTTATTTGGTTTGAATCTTCAAAAGCAACAGCCTCTAAACCATCAATATAAAGGTTATAGGTTGCCTCTGCCATTTGATACTTGCAGTAATCTTGTGCCGCAAGTAAAACGTCTTTAAATGAATCCATAAATTTTTCTCCAATATTCTTAGCGCTGTGGGGAACTTTTTAAAAAGGGGAATATATTTTATTCGTGTTTTACAACACAAATTTGATTATGTTAGGGCAAGTTTTGCGCACTTGCCATGCGTTTTGTGATGTAAAGTGGCTAATATACATACACTAATATAGTATATCACAAAATAAGGGCTTAGTCTAGTGTTCTATGGCGAAATAAACAACAGCTTTAAACATTTTTCAACAAAGTTACCATAAAATTTTTTATACGGTTTTTGTATTTGTTTTCAAAATTTTATTAAAAAGTTTTACTTAATTAAATAATTATTTAAAGTATATTTAAATTTTGTAGTATATAATCATTTTTATAAAAAACATGCGCATTAATAAAAAAGCTTTATGTAACTAGCTCATATTGCGATATGTCGTGAAAAATTTTTAAACAATCAAAAGATTTAATGTTGAAAAAAGAGGTATAGTTTTGGAAGTAACAAAAGAGGAAATAATTTTTTATGACGACTATTATTCACAATTAATAAAAGCTGCACATATTGCACAGCAAGTTTTGCTTTGCGAATGTGAGGAACAAATCGAACATTTTAAAACACGCATAAAAACAAAAACTAGTGTTGTGGCAAAGTTAGAAAGGTTAAATTACGAACCAACAAAACAAAATGCTATTGAACACTTAAACGATATTATAGGCATACGCATTGTGTGTAGGTTTTTATCCGAAGTTTATGAAATAGCCGAAAAAATAGAAAAAAGCATTATATTAAGCCATATTTTAAGCAAGGATTATATAAAAAAACCTAAGGAAAGCGGATATCGTAGTTACCATATAATTTTAGCAGTAGATTTAGAAGGCGTTAAAGTACCACTTGAAATACAAATACGCACAATATCGCAAGATTCGTGGGCGAGCCTTGAGCATAAAATAAAGTATAAAAAAGAAATTTCTAACGAAAATATGATAAAAGGTGAACTTAAACGCCTAGCTGGTGAAATGGCATCTATTGAAATTTGTATGCAAACACTAAAAGAGCTAATAAATAACGATAAAGAAAATGAAAATTTAATAAATAAGTAAAAAAATAATAATTGTTATAAATAAAATAATACAAAAAAATATATTTGCAACTATTTTATAACGAAATACCATATATTGTGGTTTTTAAAAAACAAATGACAAGAAGCTAAAAAAAGTATAAAAAAATGCAAAAAAACCTTGACAACACCCATTAAAATAAGATATAATCATCTTCTGGAAGCTATTTCCCGATATGGGCAAGTTGTGCTTCCCATTATCGGAGACGCCAAGGCGAGCGGATTTGATCCGAATTTTATTACTCGCCTAAGATTGAAAGGAAATTCTTATGAAAAGAACATTTCAACCCAAAAAGCGTCAGCGCAAAGAAGTGCATGGTTTCATGAGCCGTATGTCGAGCAAAAATGGTCGCAAAGTTTTAAGTGCTCGCCGTGCGAAAGGCCGTAAAAGCCTAACAGTATAATATTGCATAAAAGCTTATTTTTAAACTGAACACTGCGCAGACAGCAGGTCGCCAATGTAAATTGGTGGCCTTATTTTTTTATAGATTTTTAAACATTTTTTAGAGCGAAGCGAAGAAAAAATGTTATAAAAATC
>CAYJJL010000216.1:0-3556 GCA_964370455.1 uncultured Faecalibacterium sp. | reverse complement strand
AACCAAGCTAAATAAGTTGGCGCATATATCTAAAGAAATACGTTAGTAACAAATTACAAATGTGAGAGCCATCAACGTCAGCATCGGCCATTATAAATATTTTATGATAGCGTATTTTGCTTGCGTCAAATTCTTCGCCAAGGCCACAGCCTAGTGCTGTTACAACTGGCATTAGTTTTTCGTTGCCATAAACTTTGTCAACACGTGCTTTTTCTACGTTTAGCATTTTACCCCAAAGTGGTAAAATTGCCTGTATATTACTATCTCTGCCAAGCTTCGCAGAACCGCCAGCAGAGTCACCTTCGACGATGAATATTTCAGTTTTAGATGGGTCACGCTCACGGCAATCTGTAAGTTTACCTGGCATACGTGAGGTTTCAAGTGCATTTTTTCTACGCACAAGTTCACGTGCACGTTTTGCCGCTTCACGCGCTATTGCTGCCTGTGTTGCTTTTTCAAAAATTAGTTTTGCAACTGCTGGGTTTTCCTCAAAAAACTCCATAAGTTTGCTGTAAACCATGTTTGAAACAAGGCCACGTATTTCAGTATTACCAAGGCGAGCTTTAGTTTGGCCTTCAAACTCTGCCTCTTGTAATTTAACAGAAATTATGCAAGTTAATCCCTCACGAACATCTGTACCTGAAAGATTAGCATCTTTTTCTTTTAATATATTGTGGCTGCGTCCATAATCGTTAAAAACACGTGTCAACGCTGATTTAAAACCATCTTCATGTGTGCCACCGTCAGGTGTATTAACGTTATTTGCAAAGCTTAACACTAGTTCGTTATAGCTATTGTTATATTGCAAAGATATTTCCGCAACGCCTCTTTCTGTTTGACCTTTTAGGTAAATTACTTGTGGGTGCAAAACATCTAAAGAGCGTTTTTCATGTAGGTAGGTAACAAAACTTTTAATACCACCCTCATAGCACATAATTTCTTGTCTAAAGCAAGGTTCGCCCTCTATTATGTTTTCATTTCCTTCTTCGTCTATTTCAACAATTGTTGGTTTTATTAAAGCACGTTTATCAGTTAGTGCAATTTTTACACCAGCGTTAAGGAAACTTTCTTCTCTTAAACGTTTTTCTAGTATATCAAATTCGTAAACTAATGTTTCTTTAAACATTTCGTGGTCAGGCTTAAATGTGATAGTTGTACCACTGCCCTCTTCTGTAGCATCGCCTAGCAATTGCAAATCACCAATAGCATTGCCACGTTCAAAACGTTGCTTATATTCCTTGCCATCACGGCGCACTAAAACCTCTAGCCATTCTGAGCAAGCATTAACAACTGAAGCACCAACGCCATGCAAACCACCAGCAACTTTATAGCCAGATTCTTCTCCGCCAAATTTACCACCAGCATGTAAAACAGTAAAAACAACCGTTACTGCGGGCAAACCTGTATCTGCTTGTATATCAACTGGTATGCCACGGCCGTTATCTCTAACTTCAATAATGTTATCTTCTAAGATAGAAACATCAATTTGGTCGCAATAACCAGCAAGTGCTTCATCAATAGCGTTATCCACTATTTCGTATACAAGATGGTGCAAACCACGTGGGCCTGTTGAACCAATGTACATACCTGGGCGTTTTCTAACAGCTTCAAGACCTTTTAAAACTTGTATTTCATTTGCGCCATATTCGTGGTCTGTTCCTGTTTCTGACAATCCGCTTTGTATAATTTCTTCTGCCATTTGGTACTCCTTTTTTTAGTGAAAAGTGAAGAATGAAAAGTGAAAGTTTTTTGTATCATCTTTTTGGGTGATTTTTATACTTCTTTTTATTAAATAATTTTTCACTATTAATTATTCATTTTCACTTTATTCTTGGGTTTTAATACTGTGGTTTTTCTACCCTTTTTTTTAAAACTGACGTTGCAAGGGACGATAAATATATGGTTTCCGCCACACCGTCAGCTATAATGAAACTTTTTGGTATATCTTCCGAAAGTGAAAAAACAGCTTTATTTTGTTGTGCAAATGCTAAAAACTCACGTGTTTTTTTAGATGTACTTGTGTTATCTAAATCAAAAACACCTATAATTTCATCGCTATTTAAAACATAATCTTGCCCTAAATGCACGTACATACGTTTTTCACTTTCTTTTATTGGTGCTATTGCACCTTTATTCAGTAATAATTCCGCTATTAACGTTTATTATTTTACCTTTTGTTTTTTCAAAGGCACTTTCATCACAAGTTGTAACAAAAGTTTGCCTACCTTTTACTTTTTGCAATAAATACGTTTGCCTTTTTGCATCAAGTTCGCTTAAAACATCATCTAACAAAATAGCTGGCTTTTTTTCAGTAACTTCGTACATAACATCAGCCTCAGCAAGTTTTAGCGATAAAACAGCAGAGCGTTGTTGCCCTTGGCTTGCATAAATTTTTGCAGATTCGCCATTTAAAAAAATGTCAAAATCCTCTCTATGTACACCAACTAAACAGCAACCTTGTGTAATTTCTCTTTCTTGCACGCTTTTTAGTTTTTCAGCAAAAAGGCCTGTTTCAAAGCTTTTTATATATTTTAAAGCTAGTGTTTCTGCGCCACTGCTAATTTCATCATAGCGCAAAACAGCATGAGGTATCAATTTTTCAAGATACTCAAGGCGGCGTTTTTGTATTTCCTCGCCACTACTCACAAGCTCGTTATTATATACTTCCAGTATAGACATATTTTGGTCTTTAAAAGCTGTATTAAAGGCAATTTTTTTCAAAAGAGCGTTCTTTTGTAAAAGTGCTCGTTGGTATCGCCTATAAATTAAAAGATAATTTGGGTAAAGCTGGCACAAAGTTGCATCTAAAAATTTACGTCTACCCTCAGGGCTACCCTTAACTAGTTGCAAATGGTTAGGTGCAAAAACAACAGCGGGAAATGTCCCTGCTAAAAGTGTTGCTCTGCCTATATCTGCACCATTTTTTTTTGCTTTTCGGCTAACTTTGCCTTTTGCGTGTTCTGCAATTGCTATGCGCAAACTAGTTTCGTGTTCATCTTGGTTTAAAATACCCTCAACTATGGCAAAATCTTCGCCTTTTTTAATTAGCTCTTTATCTTTGCCACCTCTAAAACTTTTACCGCCTGTTAATAGCCAAATAGCTTCAAGCAAATTTGTTTTACCTTGCCCGTTTTCACCACTAATTACATTTAGCTCTGCATCTAGTTCAATTTCAGCTTTAACTATATTGCGATAATACGTTAAATTTAAGCTTTGCAATATCATTTTAGTTACCGTTTGCTACTTTTATTTTTTGACCTTTGTATGATATTTCATCGCCAGCTACGCATTTTTTACCACGCATAGTGCAAGCTTGACCATTAAGCAAAACTTCACCATTTTGTATAGCGTCTTTTGCCATGCCACCTGTTTCACAAAAACCAGAAAATTTTAACAAAGCATCAAGTTTTATGAAAGGTGTGTGGATTAAGATTTTTTCCATTTATTCAACCTCATTTTTAAAGCGAACAGGCAATACTAGGAAGGTAAATTTATCGTTATCTTGTGGTACAACTTTAACAGGGTTTAAAGCACCTGTTATTTCCAAAACAACTTT
>CAYJJL010000215.1:1517-3558 GCA_964370455.1 uncultured Faecalibacterium sp. | reverse complement strand
GTCTTCAACATAGCCATCAGCAATAGCAACAAGTGGGTTTGTTGAATCTTTAGCAGCTTTGAAAGGTATTACAAAGCCCATGTCATCAGCAAGTGTGCTTGTACCTGTTTCGCTAGTTACACACCAGTTTAAGAAAGCTAGTGTTGCAGCAATGTCATCTTCGCTAGCTGTGTTGTTAACACACCAGTAGTTTTCAGAACCTGTGCATAAACCTTGGTTTTCTTCGCCTTCAGCGCCGATGTATATTGGTAGCATGCCTAGGTTTTCATCGCCAAGGCTAGAAACATCGTTGTAAGCCCATGTACCGTTTTGGTAGAACACTGCTTTGCTAACAGCAAATTCTGCAACTGCGTCATCACCAGTTTTTGAAGAAAGTAGAGCTGGGTCAGTTGTAGAGTTGTTGATGTATAAATCCCAGATTGCTTTGTAATTATCTAGGTATAAGCCTTTAATAGCAGGTGTTGAGCCAATGCCTTCTGCTTCGTATTCGTAGTAAACAGGTAAGTTAGCAAGGTGAGTTTTGAAACGCCAGTCAGAAGAACCGTCCATACCAGCAGATGTGAAAGCACCTTCAAGGCCTAGTTCATCTTTACGTGCTTGAATGTCTTCAGCAATTGTTTTTAGGTCGTCAAAACCTTTGATGTCATCTTGTGTGTAACCAGCTGCTTCTAAAAGAGCTTTGTTGTAGATAATGCCGTATGTTTCGATAACCCATGCAAGGCCAGCGATTTGCTCGCCATTGTAAAGTGCAAAGTCATCACTAGCTAGTTGGCCATAAACGTCAGAACCGCTTAAATCGTAGCAGTAATCTGCCCAGTTAGCAAGGCCAACAGGGCCATTAACTTGGAACAATGTAGGTGCTTCAGATTTGCCCATTTCGCTCATTAGAGTTGTTTCGTATTCACCAGAAGCAGCAGTAACAACAGTTACAGGCACGCCTGTTTCAGCTGTGTATGCAGCAGCAAGCTCTTGCCATTGTGGGTCTTGCTCTGGTTTAAATTGTAGGTAGTAAACTTGGCCAACAGGTTCAGCTGTATCGCCACCAGTTGATTCAGCGCCAGAAGCTGCGTCTGAAGTTGCACCGCTGCTAGCTGTTTCGCCACAAGCTGCAAGTGCGCTAACTGCTGTTGTAGCAGCTGCAATTTTAAGGAAAGAACGACGTGTCATCATGTTTTTCATAAGTATTTCTCCTTCTTGTTGAAAATATATGATTTGTGAATGTATTTTTCAAAAGGTGATAAAGCACCTTAGTGAAACAAATTATATGTGCCTTGTGGTAAATTATAGTTTGCGCACACTATCACCTGATAGTATATCAGCTTCAAGTACAATAGTTTGTCCTATTTTGCGGCGCTCAATTTGCGAAACTAAAAGCGAAACACTTTTTTTGCAAATTAAATCCGCAGGTTGGTGCACAGTAACTAAACTTGGGTTTGTAAAACGTGAAAGGGTAATTCCATCAAAACCAATTACGGAAATATCTTGTGGTATATTATAACCAGCATCAATTAATGCACGCATTGCACCTATTGCTATTGTATCGCTCATGGCAAAAAGTGCAGTAAACTCTGCACGTTTTGCTAGCATAGCATTCATTGCATTATAGGCATCTTCAAAAGTATAATTAGAACGCCCGTATAAATTTTTTTCATCAAAAACGATGCCATGTTTTGCCATTGTTTCTAAAGCACCCTCATAGCGAGAGATTGAAGGTGTACTGCTTGAGTAACCGCCAAGTATTGCGATTTTTCGGTGACCATTTGCAATTAAATGTTCAACTGCAAGCCCGCCTGATTTTTTATCATCAACGCCAACCATAGAAAGGTTAGGGAAGTGTAAATTTTTGTTAACTAGGGTACTTACAACAGATGGGATATCTATACTTGCAAAGTTATCTTCAAATATTTCAGAAGAACCACCTAAAAATATAACGCCTTTTGGTTTAAGCTCAGTTAACATGCGAGATACAGCGCGGAAATCATTATCTTTTTCATCCAAGTAATAAACAACACCGTTGTAGCCATATTCCTCAGTATAATGC
>CAYJJL010000215.1:564-1507 GCA_964370455.1 uncultured Faecalibacterium sp. | reverse complement strand
TAATGCTGTAAGCGTACTAGCAAATCAGCAAAAAACATGTTTTGAGTACCCTTAACAACAAAAACTATGCTACGTGATTGCTGTATTTTAAGTTGTCTTGCATTTGCGTTAGGCGTAAAATGCAATTCCTTCATTATTTTTAAAACTTTTTCTTTTGTTTCGGGTTTAACATCTGGGCGGTCGTTGATAACTCTTGAAATTGTGCTGATAGAGCAACCACTCAGTTTAGCGATATCTTTAATTGTCATTGTTAGCCTCGTGCAAAATATGTGTGATTTGTGATAATTATATAAAATAATTTAAGCGATGTGCACGGATTTTCTTGAAAGGAACGTTTCCGTTAACGTTACCGAAAACGTTACCGCTGAATATACTTTAACAATTTTATGTCTATAAGTCAAGCTTTTTTATAGTTTTAATTGATGAAAAATAAATTTTTGTTAAACTTGTAAAAAATAAAAAAGATGCTTTTGTGAAAAATGACTTAAAAATATTTAATTATTAGGCAAATGTGCTTAAATAAATTTAATAAAGCAGTAACACTAAATTACTCTAGCGCTACTGCTTTTAATTTTAAGATATACTGTTTTGTGTTTATAGTTGAGATTTTAAAAGGATTGTGACTTTTAGTTTTGTTCCCATTTCATTATTTTTTCAGCTTTGTTTTTAATTATATTATACATCGCACATATAATAGCAGCATTAACTATAACTAATAAGCTGTATATAATATTAGTAGCTTGAGCGTTAGATTGAAAAAAGCTTATTAAAAGGCCAAAGGTGCCGAATAGTAAAAGCATAACTAACATATTTATCAAAATAGGTGCACCTTGTTTTACAACTATGGTTGGGTTAGTCCACTCAAAATTAGGAAACTGCATGTTTAAAAGCATACCAGTAAAACTAAAAGTGACAGATACCACAGCAGGAAATACAAACGTGA
>CAYJJL010000215.1:0-554 GCA_964370455.1 uncultured Faecalibacterium sp. | reverse complement strand
ACAAATTATTGCAGGGAAAACAAATGTAATGGCAGCAAAAATAAAACTTAATTCTAAAAGATATATAGCTGTAAAACTTGTCAGTAGGCAAATAGGTAGATTTAGTATTAAATTAAATGCAATTTTTGCTAAAAATACATCTTTGGCTGATATTGGCAAACTTTTTAATAGCCAAAACTTGTTACCCTCAAGGGATAAACTGCAATTTGTAGTGGGAGAAAGTGCAAAAAAAGCAGATATAATTAAAGGCACAAATATAGTGATTTGTGGATATGCAATTAAGGGTTCAATTGCACTACTATCAATAAAAAGTAAATATAGCGAACCGCCCAAGGCAAAAATCAAGCCAAATAAAGTATTTACAGCATAGACAGTGATAGAGCCTATCATGGAAAATTCTTTTTTAATAAGCGTTAAAAAATAGCTTGAACTTTTTGCAGATATGTTTTTGTTTTTGCTTTTTGGTGAGGTGCTTTGCAATATATGGTGTATTGGTAAAAAGATTTTTTCAACTAAAAACATAAATACAAATGAAAGGCTGGCACAAATAACTA
>CAYJJL010000214.1:0-3561 GCA_964370455.1 uncultured Faecalibacterium sp. | reverse complement strand
GGGTTGGTGCTGGTGTAGTAATCTCAGTTGGTACTGTTCCAGCATTTCCCTCAACAGCAAAAGCAGTTGAACTAAATGTTGAAGCTATCATGATACTTGCTAAAAACAAACTCATGCTTCTTTTAAAATTTACTCTTCTCATCATTGTTCCTCCATCATCAATAAAACATTCTATATCAATGTTTTTTCTAATTTCTTCATGAAATTTATGCGCAATTTCTTGGTACTATGCAATTATAACTTCTAATTTTCAAAAATGTTAAACGATGTAATAAACAGCACTTTTTTTGTAATGAACGACATAAAAATATACATTTATGAATTTTACATGTCTTTAAAAGTATTTTAAATTTAAAATATAAGGGTAATTTTATGGTTTTAAATTACTATATCGGCTATATGGTTGTTATAACATCAAAAAAGCTTTTTAATGTTACAAACCACAGCCATATAGTTTGTTTTTGCAACTAATTAATATGATTAGCTTTTTTATTTTAATATATATTATTTTTTTAACACCAAAACTAATATATATTATTAAAAAAGTAATCACATTATTAAATATTAGCAAAATTTACAAAACATCAAATATATATTAAAATAAAAAAACACAGCAAAAAAACCTTGCGTTACTTACGTAACACAAGGTTTTTTTACTTTTTAATATTATTCTTCGTCTTGCTCTACTTCTGGTGGAGCAACAGCATCTTCTGCGCTATCTTTTGCCTCAGCAGCTTCAATAGCTGCTAATTCTTCTGCGCTTAGCTCTTCTGTTTCGTTATCTGGTGTTTCTGTTTCGGCTGTTTCATCACGCTCTGTACGTGCAACAACTGTTACTTTATCACCCTCGCCTAAACGCATAACACGCACACCTGAGCCATAACGGCTTTGTACGTTTATTGTTTCTGCGTGCATACGTATAATAACGCCATCTTGTGAGATTAATATAATATCATCCATCTCATCAAGTATTTTAACGCCTGCAACTACATCTTTTGATTTATCATAGTTACGTATACCTTTACCGCCTCTGGATTGCAAGCGGTAATCATCTACCTTACTGCGGCGGCCTTTGCCACCCTCAGTAACTGTAAATACCGTGCTACCCATACGGCAAATGCCAACACTAACAACCGCATCACCCTCGGCAACACGTATAGCACGCACACCGTGACCCATACGCCCCATGCTACGAGCATTTGTTTCAATAAAGCGTATAGCTTGGCCATTTTTAGTTGCAACAATAAGCTCATCTTCACCAGTGGTGATATGTGCCCAAACAAGGCTATCTTCCTCGTTAAGTGCAATTGCATTTAAACCAGATTTACGTATATTGCTATATTTTTCTAGTGGTGTACGTTTAATTAAACCTTTGCGTGTAACCATAGTTACAAAGCCATCTTCAAGGCTTGCTTTTTGGCAAAGCATATTTGTAACTTTTTCCTCAGGTAAAAGTGGTAATATATTAACTATATTACTGCCTTTGCTTGTTCGGCTACCCTCTGCAACTTGGTATCCCTTTAAGCGGAAAATCCTGCCTAAATTTGTAACAAACAAAACAAAATCATGTGTTGAACCTATAAATAGTTCTTCAACAAAATCTTCTTCCTTGCGTGTCATACCAGAAATACAACGGCCACCTCTGTTTTGTACTTGGTAGGTAGTTTTTGGTTGGCGTTTAATATAACCAGCATGTGTAAGTGTAAACACACATTCTTCCTCTGGTATAAGGTCCTCAATATCAACCTCACCAGAAACAGATTGTATTTCTGTGCGTCTATCATCACCAAAACGGTCACGTATTTCTAAAAGTTCTGTTTTAACAACAGCCATAACAGCGGCATCATCAGCCAAAAGTGCTTGCCAATTTTCAATTTTGCTTTGTAAAACATTAAGTTCTTCTTCAATTTTTAATATTTCAAGCCCAGCTAAACGGCCAAGCTGTAATTTAACGATAGCATCTGCTTGTACATCGTCAAAGTCAAATCTTTCCATAACGGCTGTTTTAGCCTCGGACATGCCACCTATACAAGCTCTGATAGTTGCAATAAGTTCATCAACTATATCAGTTGCACGTTTTAAACCCTCTAGTATATGTGCCCTATCCATTGCTTTTTTAAGGTCATATTCCGTTCTGCGGCGCACAATTTCGTTTTGGAAAGCAACGTATTTACGCAAAACTTGCTTTAGTGTCATTATTTTTGGTGTGCCTTTATCAAGGGCAATCATAATAACGCCAACTGTATCTTGCAATTGTGTATAACGATATAACTGGTTTAAAACAACTTGTGCATTAGCATCTTTTTTAAGCTCAATAACAATGCGCAAGCCATTTTTTAGGCTTGTATCATCGTTCATGTAGCTAATACCCTCAACACGTTTATTTTTAACAAGGTCAGCAATAGCAATCATAAGGCGTGCTTTGTTAACCATGTAAGGTATTTCAGTTATAACTATTTGCATACGTCCGTTTTTAGTTTCTTCAATTTCGGCACGGCCACGTAAGGTTATTTTACCCCTACCTGTTGCGTATGCTGCACGTATGCCACTGCGCCCCATTATTATGCCAGAAGTTGGAAAATCAGGCCCTTTTATGTGGTCCATAATGCCAGCTAAATCAATTTCTGGGTTATCTATAAGCGCAATACATCCATCTATAACTTCTGTTAAATTATGCGGTGGTATATTAGTTGCCATACCAACAGCTATGCCTTGTGAGCCGTTACACAAAAGGTTTGGAAAACGGCTAGGCAAAACAGATGGTTCTTTTTTAGTTTCGTCATAGTTTGGTGACCAATCTATGGTATCTTTTTCAAGGTCGGTTAAAAGTTCAACCGCCATTTTGCTCATACGAGCCTCAGTATAACGATAAGCCGCTGCTTTATCTCCATCAACCGAGCCAAAGTTACCTTGGCCATCAACTAGCGGATAACGCAAAGAGAAATCCTGCGCTAAACGTACCATAGCATCATAAACAGAAGCATCGCCGTGTGGATGGTAAGAACCAAGCACAGCACCAACTGTATCAGCTGATTTACGATAAGCATGTTGAGGGTCGTTATTACGCTCATACATAGTGTATAAAATACGCCTATGAACAGGTTTTAAACCATCACGTACATCAGGTAACGCACGAGAAACGATAACAGACATTGAGTAATCCAAAAACGCTGTTTCTATTTCTTCTTTAACGTCACGACGTACTACTTTTGTTCCGATATTTTCTGGCACTGCATTTTCGGAAGCTTTCATAATTTCTTCGTCCATTGTATCTCCTTTTTATGGAATGACAAATTTATTTATTAAAAATTTATTTTGTTTTTTAATCTCACAACGCAGTAAAAGCAAAGCCCTTACTCTACGAATTAAATTAAAACCTAGCCCTATAATTCCTAATTAAATTAAACGTCAAGTTTTGCATATTTTGCGTTGCGTTCTATAAATTGGCGGCGTGGTTCAACCTGATCACCCATTAGTATAGTAAACGCTTCGTCAGCTTTTTCAGCATCTTCTATGTTAATTTGAACGATAACACGATTATCAGGGTTCATTGTTGTATCC
>CAYJJL010000213.1:0-3571 GCA_964370455.1 uncultured Faecalibacterium sp. | reverse complement strand
AAATACATATATATTTAAAAATCCAAAAGAGCTAATGCAAAATATTTTATCTGTAACTGAGTATTTAAAACAAAAAATCGAGCTACGTGGTGGCGACCCAATGCGCGAAACACTAACTGTTATTAAAACAAAAAGTGGCGAGCTTTTTTATCAAGTTGACGATAACTGCTACCGCATTTATCATTTTATTGAGCATAGCACTTGCTATCAAAATGTAAATAAAAAATTATTTTACGCAAGCGCAAAAGCATTTGGGCGTTTTGCAAAAGAGCTAGATGGTTTTGATGCTAATAATATGTTTGATACAATTGAAAAGTTTCATGATACAAAAAACCGTTATGATAATTTATCAAAAGCTATTGAAAAAGATATAGTTAACAGAGCTGCAACATGCAAAGCCGAAATTGATTTTGTGCAAAAGCATGAAAAATTTTGCTCTATAATTTTAGATGAAATTGCAAGTGGCAACATACCTTTGCGTGTTTGCCATAATGATACAAAACTAAATAACGTGCTTTTTGATAATAGCACTAACAAGGCTATTTGTGTAATAGATTTAGATACTGTTATGAAAGGCTCTTTGCTTTACGATTTTGGCGATGCCATACGTTTTGGCGCAAGTAGCGCACTAGAAGATGAAGAAAATCTAGAAATTGTACATTGTGATTTAGAAAAATACGAAATGTACGTAAAAGGCTTTTTGGAAGAAGCAAGCGAGATTTTAAGTCCACGTGAGTTTGAACTTTTATCACAAAGTGCGATTTTAATAACGCTTGAATGTGGCATACGCTTTTTGACAGATTACATAGAAAACGACGTTTACTTTAAAACTAATAAGGCGTATCACAACTTAATACGTGCACGCAACCAGTTTAAACTAGTGGCAGATATGGAAGAAAAACTAAATGAAATGATGGCAATTAACGAAAAATATAAATGATAAAAAAGTAAGAGCTTTGCACTAAATTGTACAAAGCTCTTACTTTTTGTGTTTTTTTCAAATTGAGAAGATAGAAAAACCTGTTATCAAAAAACATACAATAAAGCGATAAACAACGTGTTTTTAAATCTTATTGGGTTCGTTTTTTAGTAAGATATTTGTCTGTTTAAAATCTTGCAATTTAGTTTATAATAATATCTTCAAAATTTATTTTAAAAGAGTTATAATTTCCATGTATGCTATGATAATAACTGCTTATAAGAGCATTGTTATTGCTTAAAAATTCCATGTCATTATCGTTTAAAAGCCAACCTAAAATAAAACTATCTTTAGTTCCTATGCTTGGGATTTCATAATAAAAAAATTCACTTGCAGGGCGCTCTAAATTTGTTTGGTTGAAATATACTAAATTGGCGTAATAAAGTTCATCATTATAATTTTTCAAAGAAAAACAGTTTAATGCAAATTCGTTTTTATCTAATGAGCTTATATCTATGTTTTCATTTGTAAACTCAAACTTAACCAATAACAAATTGCTTGCGGTTTCATCTATATCATCAATCATATGATTTAAAATTTCATCGGTTAAATCATCTATTTTGTATAATTGCATTGAACTTATACCAAAAGTTAAATTTCCTTTTACGCTTTGTGATGCTGAAAAGTTTATAGTAAGCGTAGAGTTATCAGGTAAAACTGCATAATTTGGCATAGCAGGGCCGGGTACAGCATTGCCAGCAAATGTAGAGCCTGCATTAAAGTTTTGTGTGTTACCATTTTGGTTTGTAACACTATTATTATTGTTATTAATAACTACATCACTGTTGTTATTAGCAGTTTCGTTTGATTGCATAGGTGAGCATGAACATATTAGCAAAGTCAATAGTGCGATTTGCAAGGCCAAAATTTGTTTTTTCATAATAACTCCTTTTTGTAATTAATTATAATAAAAGTTTCACTAATTTTTATTATAAAAATATAGGTGTGCAATCTAATTTAATCGCTATTTGCCATGTGTGTTTTGCATGTATAATACCTACTCTCTTTTGTTAGTAAATATTATATGTCTTTCGTAATTTTATAATATACTTGTAATATCTACAAATCTTATCTGCAATGTATCAAAATTGCATTTACGCCTTAATTATTTTTAAATCTTCGGTTTTGTTAAATTTAACTTTTTAATATAATATTTTTTTTATATTGCATATTTTATCAAAATTATGTATTATAGACCTATTGATTTATTAAAGCTTAAACGTTATATTTATAGAAAGTTGATGTAATGGAAATTTCAGCCTTATTTAATTTGCAATTTCAAATGTTTGCGCTCATGCTGGTGGGCTTGCTTGCTCGCCGTTTTAATATCATAACACAGGCTGGTACAAAAAGCTTAACAGATATTGTTATTTACATAGTTTTGCCAGCAAATATTATACAATCGTTTCGCATAGAGTTTAATTTAGATATTTTTAAAGCTATGCTTTCTGTTTTATTAATTTCTACCGCTATACAGATTATGTGTTTTGTTTTGTGCCGTGTATTATATAAAAACAAACACGCCGAAAAACGCAAGGTGTTACAATATGCCACCACTGTTTCAAATGCAGGCTTTTTAGGCAACCCTATTGCTGAGGGTGTTTTTGGCTCTATAGGTTTAGCATATGCCTCAATTTACCTTATACCACAGCGCATAGTTATGTGGTCGGCTGGTATTTCGTACTATACAGTTACAGATAAAAAAACATTGCTTAAAAAAGTATGCACACACCCTTGCATAATTGCTGTTTTTATAGGTGTGGTGTTAATGCTAACAAATCTGCAGTTGCCTGCGGTTTTATCAAACACACTTGCAAGTTTAAGCAATTGTAATACAGCACTTTCAATGATGGTTATTGGTACTATACTTTCACGGCTGGATTTTAGAACGCTGTTTGAAAAAACGGCGGTTTACTACTGTGTGTTGCGCTTATTAGTAATACCAGTAGTGGTGTATGTAGTTTGCCTGTTTTTACCTATTGATAATGTCGCACGTGGTGTTTCGGTGTTGCTTGCAGCTATGCCAGCTGCTACAACCACGGCAATTTTAGCGGCAAAATATAACTGTGATGAACTTTTTGCATCTAAGCTGGTAACACTTTCTACTTTACTTTCACTTATAACAATACCTGCGTGGAGTTTGTTTTTGTTAAATTAATACTTGTTAGCTTAAGCGAATAGCTCGTTAAATAAAATTGTTTTAATCTAATTTCATATAATTTCAACTTGAAAAAAGGAGTGCGAAATAAATGGCTGTAAAAAACAAAAACAATAGTTTTCGTGGTCGGTTAATATTTGGCAACCTGTGCATAGTTGGTGCGGTTATTGTGCTTTTATTTGGTGCGTTTTTTGTCTATTACTATACAGCGCAGCGAGATTATAACTCACGCCAATTAACTACTGTTGCAAATACAGCTGTTATAAATATACAAAGTTCTTTGGGTGTTGCTGATAGCATAGCACTACAATTAAGCACAAACGGTTATATATCTGACCAAATGGAGGCCATATGGCAAAGCGAAAATAACTTGCTAGTTAGCGATGTATGGCTAACTAAGGAGGTTAATACATTTATTTGGTCTTATTTATTGC
>CAYJJL010000212.1:0-3599 GCA_964370455.1 uncultured Faecalibacterium sp. | reverse complement strand
CAACTGTCAAGCGTTTTTTTAAACTTTTTTTAAGTTTTTTTCAAAAAGTTTTGCAAAAAACAAAAAAGCACGACAATACTTTAAATATTGCCATGCTTAAATTATAAATACTATTAAAAACTACGCAAACAGCTCCCACAAATATAATAACACTGGTAATGTGCCTGCAAATATTAATGTTGAAAGCAAAATTGTTTTACTGCAAAAATCCGCTTCCATATTATTGTTAGTTGCAAACACTGCTGTTAACGAGGCGCAAGGGCATGCTATATATATATAAGTAGCAAGCTCCATCTCTTTATCAAAAGGTAAAACAATTAAAACTAATAAAAAACAAACAGGAACAATCAAGTTGCGCACAAGTGTAATTATGTAGCTTGTTTTGTTGCGCAGTAAATCAAGTAAATTATGCTCCGCTAGTGACATGCCTATTATAATTAATGATAAGGGTGTTGTCATTGCGCCAATATTACTTGTAACTGTTTGCACCGGCCCTGGTAAGGTCACCCCAAACACAAGCATTATAATAAGAATAAATGTTGTTATATTTAAAGGTGTTGCAAAAGTTTGCCAGCGCAATTTTTCCTTAGGGTTAAAAAGGCGAGCTTGATATGTAAAAAATAGTAAGTTATAAGCTACTATACCAGCAACCCCAAACAAAGTTGCACGCTCGCCCATTAGTGCTATGCAAAGGGGCAAACCTATAAAAGCACTATTTGGGTAAACGCACAGCCCAGTAAATGCAGCTTTTTTACCAGCTGGTAATGATTTTACTTTTGCATACCACGCTAAACACACCGAAACTACAATATACGCAGCAAGTAGCATAACTGTAGACAAAAGCATATTAAATAAATCTTGTGGCTGAGTTTGCACATTTGATGAGCCTATAATTACCAGTGGCAATAGCACCATTATTATTAAACGCGAAAAAACCTTAGCATCTGTTGCTGCTACAATTTTTGCCTTGCGAGCAACCCAGCCCACTAGCACATACATAAAAATAATTAAAATTTGCTCTAAAACAATTGAAATTGACATTTTTTGATAACCCTTTTACTGCTTTTACAAAGCCTCTATTATAATATGTGTGTTAAACTTTAAACAAACACTTTTATATTTTACCATAAAATCAGATTATTACCAGTAAATACTGAGTTTTTATAAATAATTTTTAGTTAAAACAAAATATCTAAATTTGAAAATTGTATGAAAGTTCGTTTAAAAAGCTTTTAATTTCTTTGTTTTTCATGTATAATCAAAAAAGTTTTTGTCAAACGCAAAAACAAAACAAAGAAAAATAGAGGTTTAAAATGATAAAAAAATTAACAGCACTAGCACTTAGTGTCTTGTGCGTATTTTCCATGTCTACCGCCGTTTTCGCCGATGACTTAATGATAAACGGAAACTTTTATTCTAAACAAGATGGTTGGACAACATGCACATTAGCCTCAGCGGCAATGATGTTATCCCGCCGAGCATATTTAAACGGCGATGAAAACTGGCAAAGTGTAACCGAAGCCGCCGTAAAACCTTACGCTTGGAGTAATGGTTTGAGCCATCAGTTTACATATAATGGTATGCAAGTTAATTACGGCACACTTTCATCTTATGGCAACGAAGAAGAACTTATTGCACTTTTAGAAGAACATCCAGAGGGCATTGTTGCCTACGACCGCACAAAACCACACGCAGTTTTGCTAACTGATTACACCGACGGCGTTTTTTACGCCTCTGACCCTGCTATTGGCGCAAGCTATGGCCGTATACCTGTTTCCGCAACAACTATAAATATCAGCAATGTTTTAAGTTACTGGTATGTTTCATCAGACACAAACACACAGCTTGAAGATTTACCAGTTGATGAACTTACAGTTTTAGGCATGTTTCACCCTGAAAACATACGCACTGGTAGCACATTTAGTTTAAGTGGCCTTTTAAAAAGCCCTGAGGGCAACACTTTAACAGAGGTTTCGCTTAAAATTATAGATGCAAATGTTGAAGTTGTGCAAGAGGCAATGGCAGAGCTTGAACCTAACACAACCGAATGGTCTTTTTACGAGCTTGATAAATACATGCTATTTAACACTTTGCCTGCTGGCGAATATGGTTTTTCGTTCGTAGCTAAAGATTCTACTGGTACAACACTATGTTTTGCTCGTAGTTTTACTGTTTCAGATAGTGCAACAACCACTAATTATTATTGGTCGCCTTTAGACACAGCAGTTTAATAAACAAACCAAATATAAAATCAATTAAACAAAACCCTAGAACTTGCATAGTTTAAATGCAAATTCTAGGGTTTTGCTTTTATATCCACTTTTATTTAAAAAGCAATTATAACAGTTATATTTTTATGCTAACTTCAATTGATAATATCCCCTCGCTTGAAAGTTTACTGCTAACTTTTGCACCCATTTTTTCACACAGAGTTTTAACAATATAAAGCCCAAGGCCCGTATTTTTGTTAGCACGTGAAAAATCAGCGGTGTAAAACCTATCAAAAAGATGCTGTGTATCTGCATTGTTTAACACACTTGTTTTATTGCTAATTGTTATAACGCAGTTTTCGTTTTTTTCGAGCAATGATATATCAACATCGCTCTCGCCAAATTTTACAGCATTTGAAATAATATTTTGAAAAACTCTTTCGTATGCATCTGCTTTACCTATAACGCTAATAGCTTTTTTAGGAATATTCATTTTTGGTGTTACGCCCTTTTGCTCAAAAAGTGTATAATTACCAACTAGAACACCTGTTAAAACAGCTACAATATCTATCTTATCAAGCTCTATCTTATATTCGTCATCTTCTATTATAGAAAGCTCGTAAAATTCATTTACTAATTTGTTTAAAGTTTTTGCTCTGCCTTCTATTATATATAAGTACTCATCCGTTTTTGTTTTATCTGTTTTAAGCATTGTTACATACCCCATTATAGATGTAAGGGGCGTTCGTAAATCATGTGATAAGTTGGATACAGCTTGCTTTAGTTTTTCTTCATGGTTTTTTATTACAATTTGCTGCTCTTGTTGTTTGGTAAGATTTTGATTTATCTCGGCACACATGTTTTGTATATTGGTGTTCGCAATTGTAATTGTAAGCTTTTTTTGTGTTTTATTTAAAATTAAGTCGTTTAACTGCTTAGTTATATTTTTAATTTCAGCGTTTATTAAAACTAATTTTACTATAAGCATTAAAATTATAACAGCTAATACAAAATACCACATAATTGCTCCTTTTAAAAATTTGATAAATCCAAAATAGGTTTAAATGTAACTCTTTTAAATTTGCTACATTTAAACCTTTTATTATTCATTTTAGCTCTGTCTTTTGCAAAGTTATATATGAAAATCCACCAGCTAGCACAAATGTCGCTACACAAATACATATAACTTTAATAATATCTGCGTTTGTTACTACTGTGGACATATTGCCTGCGTAGTAAAACGGTGTAAGTGACATTATATTTTGCCATGTTTCACCCAGCTGCATTGTCGCTATAGAGCTGTACATCAACACTATACCTATGCACACGCTTATTGTTGCACCCATATTTTTAATTATGTATGCTATCAAAATGCATACACTTGTAATT
>CAYJJL010000211.1:0-3642 GCA_964370455.1 uncultured Faecalibacterium sp. | reverse complement strand
CAGATGCTCCAGTTGTAACAGGCGCTTTCTCAGTTTGCAAATCCTATGCACCTGAAATGGTAGTTTTAGGCAGAAACGAACTTTACTGGAAAGGTGACGAGCTACAAGTTGACGAACTACACAACCCACAATATAACTCAAACGATGCTGCTTTAACATTGCTACAAACAGGTGGCGTTGACTGGGCACACATATACATACCAAACATTGAAGATACTTACATTCAAGGCGATCCAAACCGTAAATACTGGTACGGCATGAATGACGGTGTTCGTGTTTCAATGAACTATCAAACAACTAACGAAGGCAACCTAGAGGCTTTCAATAACGTTGATTTCAAACGTGCAATGAGCATGGCTGTTGACCGTAAAGGTATCATTGATGCAGCTGTTTATGGCTACTTAGAAGATACTGTACCTTCAAACACAGGTTTACCACCACAACTTTCTGCATACGAAGACGCAACAGCTCAAGCAGAAATGGCAAAATACACCGCATATGACATTGAAGCTGCTAAAGCAATGCTTGCAGAAGCTGGTTTTGTGGATACAAACGGCGATGGTTTTGTTGAAACACCAACAGGCAAAGAAATTAAATTCGATATAGTTACACCAGCTGGCTGGACAGACTGGAACGATGGCGCTGTTATCGTTGCAGAGGGCTTAATGGCAATAGGCATTAACGCTACACCACAAGCTAAAGACCTTGCAATGGTTTCACAAAGCTGGGCAACTGGCGAGGGGGATATGCTTTACACTGCTAATGGCCAAGCTGGCGATATTTACAAATTCTACTTCGATACTATTTCTGACTCAACACGTGCACTAACAGAAACATGGTGGAGCGTTTGCCAAACAAACTATGTTAACGAAGAACTAAACGCTGTTATAGAACAACTACCTACAGCGGCAACTGATGAAGAAGTTTTAGCTATTACAGCTCAAGTAGAACAACACTTTGCAAACAACATGATAAACATTCCTATACTATTTAACGGTAACTGGTTTGTTTACAGCGACGCAAGATTCACAGGCTGGTCAACATCAACAGAAACAGGCTACCCAGCACTAACAATGCACGATTCAAAAATATTGCGTTTGCTAGAGCTTGAAACTGTTTAATAAATGATATAGATAACACAGTTTATCTAATAAGCATTAATAGTTATTGACAAATGAGCCACTTTGAAACTTAAATATATAGTTTTAAAGTGGCCTTTGTTCTAATACATGAAAGGATTGTTACTTAATATGCAGTATATCTTGAAAAGATTAGGGTTTTACGCATTAGCTTTTTACGGTGCTATGACATTAAACTTCTTCTTGCCACGTATGATGCCAGGCGACCCTGTGCAAATGTATCTTGCAGATTTAGCACGTAGTGGCTCAAAAATCGACCCATCCGTTATCGCTTCCGTTGAGGCTATGCTAGGTTATAGCTCCTCAGAACCACTATGGATTTCATACTTTAAATACATAGGCAATATCCTAAAAGGCGATTGGGGCGTTTCGTTCTTCTATTATCCACTAACTGTTACAGAGGCAATATCAAGAGGTTTGCAATGGACAGTTTTGGTAATGGGCCTTGCACTAATAATAGGTTTTATCATCAACAATCTACTAGGTGTTTTTGTTGCATGGCGCCGTGGTACAAAGTTTGATATAGCCCTAACAGTTGGCGGTCAATTTTTAGCTAATATTCCATCAGTTGTTACAGCTATAGTTTTATTGTTTGCACTATGCTACTCAGGGCTTTTCCCACTTGGTTATGCGGTTACACCTTTATTTCAGCCAGCAACTTGGGGCGAATATTTTGCAGATATTTTTTACCATGCGTTTGTTCCTGTTACAGCCATAGTTATTTCTGGTCTTGGCGGTATTATGGGCATGCGTGGTAACATGATAAACCAATTAGGTGATGATTACATAACAATGGGTATAGCAAAAGGCTTGCCAGAAACAAAAATTATGTTTTCATATGCAGCTCGCAACTCATTGTTACCAGTTATTACATCTTTAGCAATGCAAGTTGGCTTTATGCTAGGTGGTTCTATCATCATTGAACAAATTTTTAACTACCCAGGCCTTGGCCAAACAATGATTACTGCAATTGGTAACCGTGATTATCCTTTAATGCAAGGTATCTTGCTAATGACAACAATACTTATGCTTTCCGCAAACTTTTTAGCCGACATTGCGATTTTAATCTGCGACCCTCGCACAAGGCGACAATAAAAGGTCACAAAATATTTTTTAAAAGAAAGGAAATTTGCAATGTCAAAAAACAACAAATTAATTGCTTTTATGAAAAGCAATTCAAAATTTACAATAGGTTTTTGTTTAATCCTATTTATACTCATAATGACTTTTGGTGTTACATTTTTTATGGATATATTTACGGATATAGATCCTAACTTCCGTCATGAGGGTATGCGCCATACACCACCTTCTGCTGAGCACTGGCTTGGTACAACACAGCTAGGCCGTGATGTTTTTATTCAGGCTTTATATGGCGGTAGGCAATCAATAATAGTTGGTCTTTTAGCAGCTACAATTACAACCGTTTTAAGTATGATAGTTGGTATAAGTGCAGGTTACATAGGTGGTAAATTTGATGCATTTGTTTCAACAGTAACAAATGTTATGATGGTTATACCAACAATAGTTTTGCTTTTAATTATTGCTTCAATGATGGAGGACGGTGTTTCGCCTTTATTGATAAGCTTGATTATAGGTTTAACCTCATGGCCATGGAACTCTCGTGTTTTGCGTGCGCAAACAATGTCAATACGCAACCGTGATTTCGTACGTTCAGCTGAAACATTGGGCGAAAGTAAATTCCGCATTTTATTCTTTGAAATTATGCCTAACATGCTTTCAATCATATCAACTGCTTTCGTAGGTACTTTGATTTACTCTATTATGGCTCACGCTACTTTAGAATTTATCGGTCTTGGCGACCCATTCTCTGTTACTTTAGGTACAATAATGTATAACGCACAAAACACAGGTGCTTTCCGCAGTGGTTACTTTTTTGAGGTGGCTGGCGCAATTGCTATACTTGTTATGATAGGTATGGGCTTGACTTTAATCAACTTTGCAATTGATGAAATTTCTAACCCTAAACTAAAAGCACAAGGTATCATGAAGAGCTATTACAAAGCCAGAAAACTTGAACAAAAAGCCGCTCAATCGAAATAATTATCAGAAAGGAATGGATTTTTCAATATGAAAAATATAATTGAAGTGAAAAATCTTTGCGTAGATTACGTAACAGGCCCTGGCTCTTATGTGCGTGCTGTGGATAATGTATCTTTTACAATAGGCGAGGGGCAAAGCTTAGGCTTAGCTGGTGAATCTGGCTGTGGTAAATCTACTATTGCGTATTCGCTAATGCGTTTGCATAAACCACCTGCTATTATATCAGGCGGAGAGATTTTATTTGAAGGTAAAGACGTTTTAAAATATAACAATAAAGAGTTACAAGACTTCCGCTGGAAAGATACAGCTATGGTTTTCCAATCTGCGATGAACTGTTTAAACCCTGTTTCTACACTAGAAACACAGTTTTACGAAATTTTCCGCTACCATGGTATTACAAAAAACAAAGCTGAAGCACGTAAAAAATCTGAAGAATTACTTG
>CAYJJL010000210.1:0-3678 GCA_964370455.1 uncultured Faecalibacterium sp. | reverse complement strand
GTTGCGGTTAGTGCCTCGGCATGGGTACCAAAATATGAAATAGATAATTTTGTAGCAGACCGTGCGGAGTGGATACACAGTACGAAGGCAAAATTAGAGGCTCGTGCAAAAATATTAGACGAAACGCCAATGCCCACGAAAGCAGAGGCTCTTGCAATTTTTACACACTGGAGCGATTTAATCTATCCGCATTTTGAAGATTTGCTAAAAGGTGAAAAACCTATTATAAAGGTGCGAGATATGTCCTCGCGGTGGGGGTCGTGCCATAGGGGCAAAAGGCAACTTACTTTTTCGCTGCGGTTGGCAGCGATGCCGAAAGAGGCGCAAATATATGTAGTGGTGCACGAATATTGTCATTTTATACAGCCAAATCACAGCCCTGCTTTTTGGCACGAAGTTGAAAAATTTCTACCTGATTGGAAGCAGCGGCGTAAATTATTAAGGTAGGTTTTGACCTATCAAAAAGTTTTGACACACAAAGCAAGCTGAACTATACTATGTAATACTGGTTTAGATTACATTTATCAGGCTAAAGTGTTATCAGATATTTTGTTAAATCAGTTTTGTTTATCACAAACGCAATTTAAAATTACAAATACGCAAGTTAACTCCCCTTTTTATATTGATAAAGGGCATGATGAAAAAAGAAAGGAGGCTCACGTGGCGGCAAAATCCCAAGATAAATATTCAAAATTAGCTAGTACAACATTAATCTTTGCCATTTCGAGCTTTTCGTCTAAAGTGCTAAGTTTTTTAATAAGGCCTTTTGTCACAAATGTTTTGGAAGACCCAGATATTGTAGGTGTAACAAACTTGACAACACAAGTTGCAAATGTGCTTATACCTATTGTTTCTATGTGTATAGCATATGCAATTATACGTTTTGGGCTGGATAAAGCTAACGATAGCAAACAGGTTTTCACTAATGGTTTCTTTACAATTTTAGTTGGCTATGCTATTTTGTGGCTGTTGTTCCCTGTTTTATCGCTTATACCAGCCGTTTCGGATTATATTTTTTATTTATATATTTACGTTTTCACAAGTTGTTTGCGTGCGCTGTGTGTTAACTTTATAACCAGTGAGCAGCGCAATAAATTAGTTGGCATAGACGGTATTATATGCACATTTGCCACTATGATGTTTTATGTGTTATTCCTCGTTGTGTTTAAATGGGGCGCAGTTGGTTACCTATTAGCAATTATTTGTGCTGATTTACTAAGCGCATTATTTATATTTTGTTATGCTAAACTTTGGCGCAAGTTTGATTTTAAACATATCAATCTAAAATTGTGGAAAAGCATGCTGTTGTTCGCTGTGCCTTTAGTGCCAGCGCAAATTAGTTTTTGGATTATCAATACATCTGATTTGTTTTTTGTGCAAATACTATCAGATGGCACTAATGGCGAAAGTGGCGAATATTGGGCAGGGTTACTGTCTACGGCGTATTTTTTGCCGCTTATATTAAACACGCTAGGTGCAATTTTTTATAATGCATGGCAGCTTTCCGCCATTACTGAAGAAGAAGGCAGACGCAAGTTTTTTGCAAAAATATTTAACACATATTCAAGTTTACTGTTTTGCATAGCCGCTGGTGTAATATGGCTGTGCCAACCACTAATGAAAGTTTTTAACGAACAGTTTTTTACAGCGTGGCAGTATGTGCCTTACTTAACAATAGCGGCAGTGTTTACATGCTTAAACCAGTTTTTTAATAGCATATATGTTGTGTATAAACGCTCAATGCGTAGTTTTGCAACAATGTTTGTAGGTGCAATAGTAAACTGTGTGCTAAACTATATTTTGATTTTAACCTTTGGTGTAATAGGTGCAGCGGCGGCTAGTATCATACGCATGGCACTAGTTTTTGTTTTGCGTGCAATAGATACAAACAGTTTGTTGCCATTAAATATTAATAAATTTAAAATGGTGCTAAACCTTGTTTTGCTATTGGTGCAAAGCGGTATAATTTTACTAGCGTTGCCATCGTATTGGATATACACAACAATGATAACAGCGGCAGTTATAGCACTAAACTGGGATGGTATTTGGATGATGATTGTTATGTTTGTGCCTAAAGTTTTGGGAGCACGTGGGCAAAAAATAATTGATGCACTTTCAGGTAAAAAAAGTAAAATAAAGTAATTTAAAAAGTAAAAATGAAGAAAAAGCACAAAGGTTTTGTTGGTTAGTTATAAAGTTTAATAATAACATGCATTTTAAAATAGTAGTTAAACTAAGGATATATTATGAAAGAGTATGAACGCTGGGTGCTGCACTGCGATTGCAACAGCTTTTACGCAAGTGTTGAATTGCTCGACCACCCAGAATTACAAAATGTACCAGTTGCAGTTTGTGGCGATGCTGAAAGCCGTCACGGTATAATTTTAGCAAAAAACGAGGCGGCAAAAAAGTTTGGTGTACAAACAGCGGAAACAATTTGGCAAGCAAAGCAAAAGTGCCCTACCCTACAATTTTTGAGCGCTCACCACGAAAAATATCATAAATTTTATACGCTGATAAATAAAATATATTGCGAATACACCGCAAGAGTAGAGCCGTTTTCAATAGATGAAAGCTGGCTTGATATCTCGCAAGTGTGGCATTTATATGCTGCCTCGCCAAAAGAGCTTGGCGATATTATACGCCAGCGTGTTAAAGCTGAAACAGGTGTTACAATTAGTGTAGGCGTTAGTTATAATAAAATATTTGCGAAAATGGCATCAGATTATAAAAAACCGAACGCAACAACTTTAATTACAAAGCAAAACTACAAAGATATATTATGGCCTATGCCATGTGCAGAGATGTTTTCAGTAGGTAAACGCACTGCGGAAAAATTAATGGGGCTTGGTTATAAAACAATAGGCGATTTAGCAACTGAAACGCCAGAGCGCCTTGTGGTAATTTTAGGTAAAGCAGGGCTTGACCTCTCGCAAAATGTACGTGGCGAAAATAAAAGCGAGGTGCGCCGTTGGGGCGAAAAAGAGCCTATTAAATCTATAGGTAATGGCACAACCTTTAAACGCAACTTAATAAGCGATTTAGATATTCGTACTGGGCTTACGCATTTATCGCAAGAAGTTGCGAGCCGTTTGCGTGCGCATAAGCTTTATGCAGGTGCTGTGCAAATAACAATAAAGGATATTGAGCTTAAAAGCATTACTAGGCAAAAGCAACTTCCCTACTCTAGCCACATAGCAAGCGAGCTTGCTGATGTTAGCTACGAACTATTGCGTGCAAACTGGGCGGTTAATAAACCTATACGCATGTTAACGATAACCGCACTAAATTTAACGGATGCCCCTTTTGCTGTTCAACAAAGTTTTTTTGATGATACCCCAAAACCCAGCCCTAAAAAAGAAGCACTAGAACAAAGCCTTGATAAAATACGTGATAAATACGGTAAACGCTCGGTGGCAAATGCCAATATTATAAAAAACGATTTAGGGCTAGAAGAGCTTAATATAAAAAAAGAAAACTAGAGTTATTTGCTCTAGTTTTTTTATTTTTAGATTACTTAGGCGCAAATGTGTATAAGTTAAAATTAATTATAGCTGTTTAAAAGCCTTATATATATGCTATACTATAATAGGTACACACTCACCCACTTTTATGCCGTTTTTAAACTTTTTGAAAAAAACTTAAAAAAAGTTTAAAAAAACGCTTGACAGTTGGTAT
>CAYJJL010000209.1:0-3698 GCA_964370455.1 uncultured Faecalibacterium sp. | reverse complement strand
CTCACCACGGATTTGTTCAGCTTTTATTGTCCAGTCATTAAATTCAGACTTACCCATGTTGCCTTTGGCGATTCGGGCATAATACTTTTTGTACGCTCGCTAATGAATTTTTCATATTTCATTATTGGTACCTTAGAGATTACACAAAAGAATCTGACATTGAAGAAAAGGATTATGATTTTGAGATGCTATCTAATGGAGATATGGTTGTCGTGGAATTAATACCAAAATCAGCATAAGCAGACAAATGTAAAGACGGATAGCCGAAACTATCCGTCAAATGCATAATTTTTAATGGGTGGTCAAATTATACCCCTATGAGTATGGCGGTTAATCCGCCATGTTTTTTGTTTTATTTTATTAATTATTCTGCGCACCTAAACAAAAGCTCTCGCTTTAACATTTAAGCATATTAGTAAAAGCAAAGCTTTTGCTTAAGCGTGTAACGCTTCTCTATAATCTAAATCGCCTTGGTCTAGCCCACGTAGTAGCACCTCTGCTGTTGCTATGTTTGTAGCAATAGCAATACCATGCACATCACATAAACGTAATATGTTTTGTGCATTAGGTTCACTTTGATGTGGGTTTAAAGCATCTCTAAAAAATAGCACTAAATCAACCTCTCCGCAAGAAATGCAAGAGGATATTTGCTGTGCACCACCAAGACGCCCTGCGAGATAACACTCTACAGATAACCCCAAGCTTTGGTTTAATAGCCTACCTGTTGTACCTGTTGCAATTAAATGGTGCTTTGCAAGCAAGCCACGATAAGCCGTGCAAAATTGTAGTAGCAATTCTTTTTTTGAGTGGTGTGCAATTATAGCAATCGTCATTTTTATATACCCTTTTTCTCTATACTCATTCATCCTTTTTTTAAAAAAACCTACAATTTAATATTACAACAAAACAAAAACTAGTCAATAGGCAAATTAGCCAAACTTTAAAACTTTTATTTGTGTTTTGCAAAAAAACCACAACAAAATCGCTCCGCTATTTATCTAATTTGTCCTAAACCTTTAACAACAAACTTATATGTGCATAGCTCTCGCAAACCTATTGGCCCCCTTGCATGTAGGCGCTGTGTAGATATGCCCATTTCACACCCCAAACCAAACTCACCGCCATCTGTAAAGCGTGTTGAGCAGTTATGATACACAGCCGCACTATCCACAGCCGTTAAAAACAATTTTGCGCTGTTTGCATTTTCGGTGATAATAGCCTCGCTATGGCCTGTTGAGTGTGTGTTTATATGTGTTATTGCCTCATTTGTTTCATTTACAATTTTTATTGCTAAAATATAATCTAAAAACTCTGTGTCAAAATCGTTTTCGGTAGCAATACTCGTGCCTTCTGGCAATGCGCCATATTTATTTTGTAATATTTCGGCCGATTTCTCGCATAATTTTAGTTGCACCACTGGCAAAGCTTGCGCTTTACGCTGTGTGTAAAGGCGTTCATAAATTAAAGGCAATGTATTTTTTGCAACGCCACTTTGTACAAGGCAAACTTCTGCCGCATTACAAACGCTTGGGCGGCTTGCTTTTGCATTTTCTAAAATATCAAGTGCCATTTCAATTTTTGCATCGTTTTCAATGTAAATATGGCATATGCCTGTGCCTGTTTCTAGGCATGGTACTTTTGCGTTTTCTACACAGGCACGTATAAGGCTTGCACCACCACGAGGTATTAGCAAATCTACAAGCCCAGCAGCTTGCATTAGTTCGTTTGCACTTTCACGCGTGGTATCTTCAATTAAAGATATGGCGTCTTTTGGCAAACCTACCTCTATTAAAGCCGCTTGCAAAGCTTGCACTATTGCATTTGCACTACGCCAAGCCTCTTTGCCACTGCGCAAAACACAAACACTACCACTTTTTAGTGCAAGCGCCGCTGCATCGCTAGTTACATTTGGGCGGCTTTCGTAAATAATGGCTATTAACCCCATTGGCACTGCTGTTTTTTCAATAACAATACCATTAGGACGCTGCACTCTATCGCTAACTGCGCCTACTGGGTCTGGCAGGTACGCAACCTCTTGTATACCTTTTGCCATAGCCTCTATGCGCTCTTTTGTTAACAAAAGCCTATCTAGCATCACCTCTGATATTATCCCCTTAGCAGCCTCGCAATCGGCTTTATTTGCCACTAAAATATTTTCAGCGTTAGCGCAAAGTGCTTTTGCCATAGCATGCAAAGCGTTGTTTTTAGTTTGGCTATCAGCCAGTGCTATTGCCATTTTTGCACTTTTAGCTTTTTTTAATATTTCAATAGTTGTCATGTTAACCACCTTTCGCTAAAAAACGTGTTCCTACTGCTTTTTTTGCAAATATGTCATATAACAAAATTGGGTCTTTTCCGTTTGCTATAACCATTTCCACACCTGCTGAGGTTGCTATTTTTGCGGCGTGCAGTTTAGTCACCATGCCACCCGTGCCTTGTGCACTGCCTGCACCCTCTGCTAGGGTTAAAATTTCATCTGTTATTTTTGGCACTACATCAATTAGCTTTGCATCAGCGTTAGTGTTAGGGTTAGCATCAAAAAGGCCATCAATATCGCTTAAAATAACCATTAAATCTGCCTTTGCACATGTGGCAACTATGGCGGCTAGGGTGTCGTTATCGCCAACGGCAATTTCCTCCGTTGCGACAGTGTCGTTTTCGTTTATTATTGGTAAAGCGCCAAGTTCTAACAGCCTATAAAGTGTGTTTTCAAAATTTTCTTTACGGCTTGGGTTTTCTATATCAGATTTTGTAAGTAAAATCTGCGCTACTGTGTGGTTATACTCGTTAAAGAGTTTATCGTAAGTATACATAAGTTCGCACTGCCCTACTGCGGCAGCGGCTTGCTTTGTCGGCATATCGCTAGGGCGTTCACGCAGGCCTAATTTGCCAACACCCATGCCAATGGCACCAGATGAAACCAAGATAACTTCATGGTTTTCGTTTTTTAAATCTGCCAAAACCTTGCAAAGTGTTTCAACACGGCGTATGTTTAAACGCCCTGTTGCATGCGCAAGGGTTGATGTACCTACTTTAACCACAACACGCATTAGCTATTCCCCATTTCTTTATTTTTTTCGTATGCGGCTACAACTGCATCTATTACCGCCCCACGAAAACCGTTTTCTTCAAGCACTTTTACGCCTTGTATAGTGCTACCAGCTGGGCTACAAACAGCATCTTTAAGCGCACCTGTATGCGAGCTACTTTCAAGCACAAGCTTTGCACTGCCAAGCATCATTTGTGCTGCGTAATCAACAGCTTTTGCACGTGGCAAACCACAAGCAACTGCACCATCTGCAAGCGCCTCTATAAACATGCAAACCCACGCAGGGCCAGAGCCAGCCACAGCACTGGCAACGTCCATCAAACGTTCTTCTAGCGCATCAAAACGCCCTGCGGCCTCCATATGTGTTAAAAATGCTTGTTCTTCACGCAATGAAACATCACGCATGCAGTATTCTATCATGCCCTCGCCAACAACAGCTGGTGTGTTTGGCATAATGCGTATAACTGGATACGTGCCACCAGCCATCATTTGTATGCGCTCCGTAGTTAAACCAGCAGCCATGCTAACTAGCACAAAGCGCTCGCCTCGTTTGCGAAATATACCTGCAAGCCCTGCGAGCATATCTGCCATTAAAAAAGGTTTACACCTAAAAAGATAACATCAGAATTTTGTGCTATTTCTTCATTTG
>CAYJJL010000208.1:0-3700 GCA_964370455.1 uncultured Faecalibacterium sp. | reverse complement strand
TGCATAATACTAGATAATTGTTTTTAAATAGTGCAAACATGCCATCTGATTTTTCTGGCGAGGCTATGTGCGGAAATTTCGTGCCAATAAGCATTGTAAAAGAAGTAACAGGAAATATTAAAAATACCAGCGCAAGTATGTGCCAGTTTTCAGCACCAAAAAAATAAATGAACGCTGTGCTAAAAAGTACTGCACCTACAACACCCCACGCATACATGGAGTGTAAAATACTTAAAGCACGCTCTTTGTTATCGCTTGGGATTGATGAAACAACAGGGCTAACAAGTACCTCGGCTAAACCTGAGGATGCTGAGGCAATAACTGTACCTAAAAGCAAGCCCATATATGCAAAACTCGGAAACAATAGCGGAACAACAGCATATGTTGTAAGGCCAATTATTGTTAAAAGTGGCATGGTCTTAACTGTTTTTTCGATGTTAAACTTATGCGAAAAAAACGAAAAAATTACATCAACTAATAGCTGTGTGCTAAAGTTGATAAAAATAAGCAAGCCAAGCAAAGTATAGCTTATGCCGTATAATGATTGAAAAGTAACAAAAAGTAGT
The DNA here is from genome assembly GCA_964370455.1 of uncultured Faecalibacterium sp. GTDB lineage: Bacteria > Bacillota > Clostridia > Oscillospirales > Ruminococcaceae > Faecalibacterium. The sequence continues at coordinate 3,134 of CAYJJL010000208.1, read as the reverse complement.
GGTGATAAATTTGCAACGATCGCCATGCAAATGTTAGAGATATAACAGCCATAAGTTATTTTTTTGTAGTTATTCATGTGTTGATAATCCTTTTAAAAGGCTAGCTTAGTTTTGTTGTTGCAAAACATATCACTGATTAGCAATAGGCATAATTATGCCCCAAGGCAACAGTAGGGTTGAAAAATAAAGCTGCCAGTAGTCTGATTTTGTTGATGTTGAATAGAAAGGGTGAGTTTATAAACTCAATGCCCTCGCTTTCATAGTTATGCAAAATTAAAGCATCTGCATTAATTTTTTGTGCGTTAAAAGTACCAAAGTTTAAGGATACTAATAAACAGCAAGTAATACCAATTAAAATTATGCGTTTTTTCATAAATAGCTACACCCGACCCTTTTAAATAAAAGATTAAATTGTTTGCAAAAAGCCTTGATACAGAAAACAGGTTTATCTAGGTATATTATATAAAACGGATTAAAATTACTTTGGTTTAGTTGAGCTAATTATAGCATTTTTTAAACATAAAACACAAACTTAAAATAAAAATTCTATATATTAAACAAAATAATTATAGCATATATATCTAATCAACGAATGATGTGTGGTTTATCTATTTTAATATTTAAAAAAAGCTTGCAATTAGCGGTTAAATCTGATAAAATAGTAAAGTTGATTTAAGCAACACATACTATTAGGGCGGTTAGCTCAGCTGGTAGAGCATCTGCTTGACGTGCAGAGGGTCAGGGATTCGAGTTCCTTACCGCCCACCACTATACCGATAGACCAACATGTTTTGGTTTATCGGTATTTTTTATTTTTGTAGCTAAATTTAAAAAAGTGGATATATTTTGGTTAACGCATTTCAAAAACCTTTTGGAAACCTTAGCGTTTTCAAGAGGTTTTATTTTAATTAAAAATTAAAAAAACGATTAATATAATTATTGGAGCGATTAATGTTCGCTTAAGCGACAACGATGTAAAAGAGGTTGCATAAGTGACAAACTATTTTACAAATTATATGTTTTGTGTTAAAATATAAGTTGACAAAATACAAAATAAATTAGTAATAAAAGTGAGAAATATAAATGGAAAATCAGTATTTAATAATAGCTTTATTAGTTTTAAGCAATGTTTTACTGTTGGTTTTATTATTTTTTGTGTACAAACAAAATAATAAAAAAACCGAAGATACAGCCGTTTTACTTGAAAAATCATTAAAAGAACAAAACGATTACGTTGCTTTACTTTTAAATCAACTTAAAACTGAGCTAAACCAAAGCAACACAAATACAATGAACTTAATGAGCCAAACTTTGCAAACTGCTGTTGGCACCATGAGCACTAACGTATCACAAAACCAAGCTGCTCAAGCAAGGCAAGTTGAACTGCGCCTTGCCAACCTTGAAAAATCAAACGAACAAAAATTTGAGCAAATACGTGCAACATTGCAAAGTAATATGGATGCAATGCGTGCTGAAAACACAAAAAAACTTGAGCAAATACGCCACACAGTAGAGGAGCAATTGCAGGATACCTTGCAAAAACGTATTAGCGAAAGTTTCCAAAGCGTTACTACACAACTGGAGCAAGTGTATAAAGGCCTTGGTGAAATGCAAACATTAGCAAGTGATGTTGGCGGTTTAAAACAAGTGCTTTCTGGCGTAAAAACACGTGGTATCTTGGGCGAAATTCAGCTTGGGGCTATATTAAGCGAGATACTAGCACCAGAGCAATATGCTGTTAATATTAACACTATACCAAACAGTAAAAATCGTGTTGAGTTTGCAATACGTTTGCCTGGCACAGGGCAAGATAGCGTTTGGCTACCTATAGATTCAAAATTTCCTGGAGATACTTTTGCACACTTGCAAGATGCCTTGCAAAGTGGCGATGTTGCCGCTGCTGAACTTGCACGCAAAGCGCTAATACAAGTTATATGCACAGAGGCAAAAGATATACGTGATAAATATGTTGAGCCACCATACACAACAAATTTTGGTGTTTTGTTTTTACCTTTCGAGGGTTTATATGCTGAGGTTGTAAACCTTGGGTTACTAGAACGCTTGCAACGTGATTACCAAATAAACGTTGCTGGCCCTAGCACAATGGCCGCTTTATTAAACAGCCTGCAAATGGGCTTTAAAACACTTGCTATACAAAAGCGCTCGAGCGAAGTTTGGACAGTGCTTGGCGCTGTTAAAAGCGAGTTTGATAAATTTGGCACAGGCCTTGCAAAAATGCAAGAACGCATGCGCCAAACAGATGAAGAGATGGAAAAACTTATTGGTACACGTACAAAAGCTATACAGCGTAAATTGCGTGGAGTACAAGCTTTAGATGGCATAGAGAGCGCACAATTGCTTGAAATTGAGGAATAAGTTAATTTGCAAAATAAAAAACCTTGCTAAAGTTTAACAAGGTTTTAGGCGTTTTTATAATTAATATTGTAATTTTACAATTCCTCAAATTGTTTTAAGATACTAGGCTCTTTTAGTTTAAACATATGCCCATTTAAGTAAGCGAGAGTGTTGGCATCTGGTATGCTAAAAAACTGCAATCTAACAGCGCACAAGGCTTGGGTTTTTGTGCCTGTTTGAGCATTTACCAAACGGTTGCCATATTTAATATCACCTAAAAGTGGTTTGCCTAAATATGCAAGGTGTGCACGTATTTGATGCGTGCGCCCAGTTATCAGCCCTACTTTACAAAGGCTAAAACGGCCTCTTGTTTCAATAACATCAATATCTGTAATAATGTTTTTACGTGTTTCGTGTTTATTTTGGTGTGCGTGTATACTAACTTTATTTAAAGTTTTGTGATGCTCCCAAAAAGCTGTAAACCTACCAGAAAGCGGGGTGCCTATTGCTATTGCATAGTATTGTTTTTTTAGGCAGTTTGTGCGTATAATTTCGTTCATATGTCGTAGTGAAGCATTATTTTTCGCTCCTATAACTAAACCTTCAGTGCCTCTATCTATACGGTTGCAAAGCCCAGGTTTAAAGCGGTTTTCTGTTTTTGGGTCGTACTCACCTGTTTGTTTTAAATGTGCTATAAATGCATCTAATAGTGTTGCGTCGCCTGTGCTGTCGGTATGGCAAAGCTGACCAACAGGTTTATAAAGTATAACTATGTTTTT
>CAYJJL010000207.1:0-3846 GCA_964370455.1 uncultured Faecalibacterium sp. | reverse complement strand
TAGTCAACACGTTTACCAAGTAAGTTTTGACGGAAACGACCTTGTTTACCTTTTAACATATTCGAAAGGCTCTTTAGTGGGCGGTTGTTTGGCCCTGTAACAGGGCGGCCACGGCGACCATTATCGATTAGAGAATCGACAGCCTCTTGTAACATACGTTTTTCGTTACGAACTATAATATCAGGTGCGCCAAGCTCTAGCAAACGGCTTAAACGGTTGTTACGATTAATAACACGACGGTATAAATCGTTAAGATCTGAGGTTGCAAAACGTCCGCCATCAAGCTGAACCATTGGGCGCAAATCTGGTGGTATAACTGGTAAAGCATCGATAATCATCCATTCTGGGCGGTTGCCAGATATACGGAAAGCCTCGATAACTTCTAAGCGTTTTAATATACGTATGCGCTTTTGACCTGTTGCTTTTTCAACTTCTTCATGCAATTGTGCACTTAGCTCCTCAAGGTTAATTTCCTCAAGCAAGTCTTTTATAGCCTCAGCACCCATAGCCGCTTCAAAGTCTTCACCGTAACGATCACGCATTTCGTGGTATTCTTTTTCTGTTAGGAGTTGCTTTTTTTCCAAAGAGGTAAAACCTGGGTCAGTTACTATATAACTAGCGAAATATAGAACTTTTTCAAGCATACGTGGTGTGATATCAAGTGTTAAACCTATGCGGCTTGGTATACCTTTGTAGTACCAAATATGGCTAACAGGTGCAGCAAGCTCAATGTGACCCATGCGTTCACGGCGAACTTTTGCTTTTGTTACTTCAACGCCACAGCGTTCACACACTTTACCTTTATCTCTGATACGTTTACGTTTGCCACAGTGGCATTCCCAGTCCTTAGTAGGTCCAAAAATACGCTCACAGAACAAACCGTCACGCTCAGGCTTTAGGGTGCGATAATTTATAGTTTCTGGTTTTTTTACCTCGCCATAGCTCCAGTTATGAACTTGGTCAGGTGAGGCAAGACCAATTTTAATTGAATCAAAAATGGTATTTTCCATTAATTAAACCCTTCCTTAATTTATGATGCTGTTTATGAAAGCACTAGACATTAAAATTCTTCCTCTTCGGAGTAATCGCCTGCGCCCATTTCTTCGCTCTCGCTTTCATAGCTGTTGTCGTCTATGGAGCTTGCGTCAAATTCTTCATCTGCATCTTGAATTGTAAACTCGCTTTGTATTTCAGTTTCCTGTGCAACATCTTGTGTGCCAGCAACTTCACGCATATCAAAGCCTGTTTCTTCTTCATCAAATGTTTGGCGCATATCAACTTCTTCACCGTCTTTATCTTGCACCACAACATCTAAACCTAGAGATTGTAATTCTTTAAGCAGAACTCGGAAAGATTCTGGCACGCCAGGTTGTGGCACTGCATCACCTTTAACGATAGCTTCGTATGTTTTAACACGACCAACAACGTCGTCGGATTTAACGGTTAGGATTTCTTGCAAGGTGTAAGCTGCACCATAAGCTTCAAGTGCCCAAACTTCCATCTCACCGAAACGTTGTCCACCGAACTGTGCTTTACCGCCAAGTGGTTGTTGTGTAACGAGAGAGTAAGGGCCTGTTGAACGTGCATGGATTTTATCATCAACAAGGTGATGCAATTTGAGGTAGTACATATAGCCTACTGTAACACGGTTATCGAATTTTTCGCCTGTGCGGCCATCATAAACTGTGGTACGGCCATCACGGTCAAGATCAATTTTTGAGAAGTCGATAACATGCCCATTAATACCCATCATTTTATCAAGTTTAGTTGTGTATTCAGGAGCATTTTCGCCATGCCACATCTCTTTAGCTGTATCAAATGCATCGCCTATATCTGTTTCTTTAGCAGAGTGGAATACAGGTGTCATAATTTTAATGCCAAGAGCTTTTGCAGCATAAGCTAAGTTAACTTCAAGTACCTGACCGATGTTCATACGTGAAGGAACGCCTAGAGGGTTAAGCACGATATCTAGTGGTGTGCCGTCTGGTAGGTAAGGCATATCCTCTTGTGGAAGTATGCGAGAAACAACACCCTTGTTACCGTGGCGACCCGCCATTTTATCACCAACGCTGATTTTACGTTTTTGTGCGATGTAGCAACGCACAACTTTACGTACACCAGGTTGTAGTTCTTCAGATGTTTCGGATTCAAAAACTTTAACATCAACGATAATGCCGTATTCGCCATGAGGTACACGCAATGATGTATCACGAACTTCACGAGCTTTTTCGCCGAAGATTGCACGTAGTAGGCGTTCTTCTGCTGTTAGCTCTGTTTCACCCTTTGGTGTAACTTTACCAACTAATATATCGCCAGAGCCAACCTCTGCACCTATACGTATAATACCACGTTCGTCTAAATCTTTTAAAGCTTCTTCAGAAACGTTAGGGATATCACGAGTGATTTCCTCAGCGCCTAGTTTTGTTTCACGTGCTTCTATTTCGTATTCTTCAACGTGTATAGAAGTATAAACGTCCTCACGAACGATTTTTTCGTTAAGCAAAACAGCATCTTCGTAGTTGTAACCTTCCCATGTCATAAAGCCGATAAGGGCATTTTTACCTATGGAAATTTCACCGTTTTTAGTTGAAGGGCCATCAGCAAGCACTTGCTTTGCTTCAATTGTTTCGCCAACATTAACTATTGGGCGTTGGTTTACACATGTGCCTTGGTTAGAACGTGTAAATTTGATAAGGTCGTATCTATCAATCTCGCCTTTGTCGTTGCGTACAACAATGCGGTCAGCATCAGCGTATTCAACAATACCAGGGTTTTTAGCAAGTACACAAACGCCTGAGTCAGTAGCTGCTTTGTATTCCATACCAGTAGCAACTAAAGGCTGTTGTGTAACCATTAGAGGCACAGCTTGGCGCTGCATGTTAGAGCCCATCAGTGCACGGTTACAGTCATCGTTTTCTAGGAATGGTATCATAGCTGTCGCAACAGAAACCATCATACGAGGAGAAACGTCCATGTAGTCAACTTTATCTACATCTAGCTCCAAAATTTCATCACGGCGACGTGCAGAAACACGCTCACGTGTGAAACGTTTGTTTTCGTCTAGTGGTTCGTTTGCTTGAGCAATTGCATATTCGTCTTCAACGTCGGCTGTCATGTACTCAACATCGTTAGTTACGAATTGATCAATAACTTTGCCTTTTTCGTCGTATACTTTATTAATTTTACGGTAAGGTGCTTCTACGAAACCGTACTCATTAATTCTTGCATATGAAGCAAGGTATGAGATAAGACCGATGTTAGGGCCTTCAGGTGTTTCGATAGGGCACATACGGCCGTAGTGACTATAGTGAACGTCACGAACTTCGAAGCCTGCGCGATCACGAGAAAGACCACCAGGTCCAAGCGCAGAAAGACGACGTTTGTTTGTTAGCTCTGCAAGAGGGTTGTTTTGATCCATGAATTGTGAAAATGGAGATGAACCAAAGAACTCTTTGATAGATGCTGTAACAGGGCGTATGTTTATCAAACCTTGTGGTGTGATAACACTTTGGTCTTGGCTTTGTAGTGTCATACGCTCACGGATTAAACGCTCCATACGGCTAAAACCAATGCGGAATTGGTTTTGCAATAGTTCGCCAACAGAACGTATACGGCGGTTGCCAAGGTGATCTATATCGTCCACTGTGCCAACACCATAACCAAGGCCATTTAGGTAGTTGATAGATGCAAAAATATCATCAACTGTAACTGTGCGGCCAATTAGCAAATCATGGTTTTGAACTAAAAGTGCTTGTTGTTCTTCTGGGTCTTGTGTTTCAGCAAGTATTTTTTGAATTTCAACAAAGTTAGCACGTTCGTTAATGCCATATTCTTTAACATCAAAAG
>CAYJJL010000206.1:0-3882 GCA_964370455.1 uncultured Faecalibacterium sp. | reverse complement strand
CTTTGGATGGCTTTTAAAATACTAAATATCGGTACAGGTGATGAAGTTATTGTTTGTGCAAATGCGTACATTGCGTGTGTAATGGGCATTACTATGAACGGAAATAATGCTACACCTGTTTTTGTTGAGCCTGATAAATACGATAACATAGATGCTGATAAAATAGAGCAAGCCATTACACCAAAAACAAAAGCAATTTTAGCTGTGCATTTATATGGGCAAGCTTGTGATATGACAAAAATCATGAACATAGCAAAAAAACACGACTTGAAAGTTGTTGAAGATTGCGCACAAAGCCACGGCACATATTGGAATGGTACGGCTGTTGGCGCTATCGGTGATATTGGCTGCTTTAGCTTTTACCCTAGCAAAGGTTGTGGTGCTTTTGGCGATGCTGGCGCTATAACAACTAACAGCCCAGAAATAGCTGAAAAATTTAAAATGTATAGAAATTATGGTAGTAAAGTTAGGTATGAAAACGAAGTTGTTGGCACTAATAGCCGCCTTGATGAATTGCAAGCATCTTTGCTACGTGTTAAACTTGCGCATTTAGATGAATTAAATGCACAAAGATGTGACATTGCAAAAAGATACACAGACGAAATAACTTTAGACATTATACAAAAACCCACAGTTCGCCCTGGTAGCAACTCAACATGGCACCAATATGTTATACATGTGGAAAATGGCAAACGTGATGCACTTGCAGATTATTTAAAAAGCCTAGATATAGGCACTATAATACACTACCCTATACCGCCACATTTAAGCGAGGCTTACGCATACTTAGGCTACAAAAAAGGCGATTTTGCAATAACAGAACAATATGCTAGTGAAATTTTGAGTTTGCCTATGTATAACGGTATGACAGATGAAGAAATAACTTATGTAATAAATGCTATAAATGCATTTAAAGGTTAGTTTTATGGAATATAAATTGCGCAAATTAAAAGAAAAAGATGTTGATTTTATGCTTGAGTGGATGCACGATGATGAAATTAATCAATATTTTGTTTTTGATGCAAAAAACACCACAAAAATGCAAGCGTTAGAATTTATCAGTAAATCACAAAACCTAGATATTAATGCAAATTTTGCGATAGTTGATAGCACAGATGAATATTTAGGAACTATTAGTTTAAAAGCTATAGACCATAAAAATAAAAATGCTGAATATGCCATTAGCTTGCGAAAAAAAGCAATAGGTACTGGCGCTGCAACAATTGCAACACAAGCAATAATTAGTTATGCGTTTAACGATTTGCAACTTAATAAAGTATATTTAAATGTACTTTCTGATAATATACGTGCTATAAAATTTTATGAAAAATCTGGGTTTATTTACGAGGGCGAGTTTAAAAAACACATAATAAAAAACGGCGAATTTAAAAACTTAAAATGGTTTGCAGTATACAAAAATTAACAATTAAATGGAGCGTTTAAAATGAATGAAAAAGCAGTTAAAATCGAATTTCCTCAGCTTGGTGACGAAAGAGGCCACTTAGTAGTTGTTGAAGGTTTAAAAGAAATACCTTTTGAAATTAAACGTATATTTTATATTTATGGTTCAGACCAAGATGTTGTTCGTGGTTGCCACGCAAACCGAAAATCAGAATTTGTGCTTATAAACGTTTGTGGCACATCAAAAGTAAAAATGCGCTACAAAGATAGCGAGGAAGTTTTTGTTTTAGATAAACCTCACACTGGCGTCTATATCCCTAAAATGGTATGGAAAGATATGTACGATTTTTCAGAAAATTCTATACTACTGTGCTTATCTAGCGAAGCATATGATGCTAGCGAATATATTAGAGATTTTGATACCTATTTAAAGGAAATATAATTTATGAAAAAACTTTCTGTTATAATACCTGTTTATTTTAATGAAAACAACCTTATACCATTTTATAATGACATTAAAACAAATTTTATAGAAAAAATCGATTTTGATTATGAACTTGTTTTTGTTGATGATGGTTCAAAAGATAAAAGTTGGGATATTTTAAGAGATATCGCAAAGGAAAACCCAAAGGTGATAACCGTTAAATTATCACGTAATTTTGGTAGCCATGCAGCTATACTTTGTGGTTTAGCGCACTGCACTGGAGATTGTGCTGTTATTAAAGCTGCTGATTTGCAAGAACCAACCTCCCTATTAATTAATATGTATCAAAAATGGACAGAAGGTTATAACGTAGTATTAGCTACACGTGCAGAACGTGAAGACAGCAGTTTTTTCTCAAATTTTTATTACTGGTTAGTTCAAAAAACCGCTTTACCAAGTATGCCAAAAGATGGTTTTGACATATATTTAGTAGATAAAAAAGTAATAGACGTTTTAGTTGCTTTAGATGAAAACAACAGTGCTTTAACTTGCCAAATTTTATGGAGTGGCTTTAAAACCGCTACTGTACCTTACACAAGGGTAGAGCGCACAATAGGCAAAAGTAAATGGACATTGAAGAAAAAAATAAAACTAGTAAGCGATACACTATTTAGTTTTTCGAACGTACCTATAACAATTATTAAAGGCATAGGTTTTTTTGCCTGTGCACTCTCAGTTGCCTGGGCTTTAGTAGCTTTATATGGGCGTATTTCAGGAAATATACTTGTTGAGGGTTATACAACATTAATTATATTTCAACTATTTAGTTTTGGCACAATTATGTTTACACTGGGCATACTAGGCAGTTATATATGGCGCATTTTTGACACTGCTAGAAACAGGCCAGTATATATAATTGAAGAGAAGGAGAACAATGAACAATAACACAAAAGCAGTAAATTTCGGATATAAAAAACAATCTCAACTAAGTGCAAAAAAAAAGTTAAAATGGATAGACTGTATCAAAGCTATTGCTATAATTGCAGTTATTGTTGACCACACAAACGCTCTTATTTTTCTTGATAGAAATGTAACATTATCATCTTATTTTTCTGTAACCTTATTTATTTTAATATCTGGTTACTCAACACATTTATCTGCAAAAACTAAAAGCACGAGCGATATAGATATATCCTTTAAAGGCACTATTGCCAAGCTACTTCCTTTATTATCTCAATATTTTATTGCTATTTTTATAATACAAGTTTATAATGATAAATTCTTTAATTTAACCACTTATATACATAATATACTTAATTTCAATCTTTCTCTACCATCTTACCTTACCTTTAATTATTATTTTTCACCTTATTATTTTATTTTATTTTTTTTACAGTTAAAATTAGTTACACCCTTATTGCTAAAATTAACAAAGAGCATAAACAAATTTAAATCACATATTTTAATTGATATTTTAATATTATTTTCTTTATTTTATATAGCCTACCTTTGCATTAACTATACATTTATTTTGCCAGTACATGGCGGTGGCGCATATTTATTAGGTGGCACTTATTTACCTGTTTATTACATAGGTATATTATTAAATAAATACGATGTGCTTGAAAGATTATCTAATAAAATAAAAGCTATACTTATACTGCCTTTAGCTGTTTTGTGGGTTACTTGGATATTTTTAATGGCAAATGCAAAGTTAACAATAGATTTAATTTTACAACCATATTTTGGTGTAGGTTTTAACCCTCCTAGTGCGCATCTTATTATTTATGCATTGATAACGTTATTTTTATTTTATTGTATTTTTTCATTAATGGAGCAAAGCAAAAATAAAATAGCTTTATTCGCCACTAATTACGTGTGCTATGTTGGTAAAAACAGTTTATATGTTTTTTTATATCATGCGTTAGTTTTAGCTATATTTAATAAGCATTTATACTTTACACTTGAATCACCTTCATTGGCTAAATTAATTTTAATACCAAGCATGATACTATTACCTTGTTTTGCTGTAAGTTTTGTTAAAGCATTAAAAACTA
>CAYJJL010000205.1:0-3983 GCA_964370455.1 uncultured Faecalibacterium sp. | reverse complement strand
GTATTACATTTAAACGCTAATTATTGGCTTTTGTGATTATTAATCACGGTTATCGCAGCAACGCACAACTTCATCCATTACAATTGCTGTGCCTGTTTCTGGGTCAAAACCATCAATTTCAACATCTAAATCACCAGCAAAAACATTGAAATCTTTGCCAAGTGCATCAGGAACAATAGAGAAAGTATTTGAAATGCCGTCTTGAGAATCAGCAAATGGTAGTTTAGCAACAGATGCCAAAGATGCAACAGCGCCTTTTTCATCACGGCGGTGCATTGGGTTAGCACCAGGTGCGAAAGGTACACCAGCTTGGCGACCATCTGGTGTTGAACCAGTAGCTTTGCCGTAAACAACGTTAGATGTGATTGTTAAAATAGATGTTGTAGCTACACCTTCACGGTAAGTGTGGTTGCCACGTATATATTCCATAAATGTGTGAACAAGGTTGTTTGCCAAATCATCAGCACGGTCATCATCGTTGCCGTATTTAGGGAAATCGCCTTCTATTTCGTAATCAGTAGCTATGCCATCTGCGTCACGTATAACTTTAACTTTTGCATATTTAATAGCAGAAAGTGAGTCAGCAACAACGGAAAGACCAGCAATACCTGTTGCGAACCAACGTGTAACATCTTTATCATGTAAAGACATTTGTAGTGCTTCGTAGCAGTATTTATCATGCATATAATGAATGATGTTTAGTGTGTTAACGTAAACGCCTGCAAGCCATTTCATCATATCGTTGTATCTGTCCATAACTTCGTTAAACTCTAGGTATTCAGAAGTGATTGGACGGAATTTAGGACCAACTTGTTTTTTGCTAACTTCGTCTATACCGCCGTTGATAGCGTATAGCAAGCATTTTGCAAGGTTAGCACGTGCGCCAAAGAATTGCATTTCCTTACCAACACGCATTGAAGAAACACAGCAAGCAATAGCGTAATCATCGCCATGAGTAACACGCATTAAATCATCGTTTTCGTATTGGATTGAAGATGTTAAGATAGACATTTTAGCGCAGAAACGTTTGAAGTTTAATGGTAGTTGTGTTGACCATAAAACTGTTAGGTTAGGTTCTGGAGCTGTGCCTAAGTTAGTTAGTGTGTGCAAGTAACGGTAAGACATTTTGCTTACCATGTGGCGGCCATCAACACCTACACCAGCGATTGTTTCTGTAACCCAAGTTGGGTCGCCAGAGAATAGTTGGTTATACTCAGGTGTACGAGCAAATTTAACAAGGCGTAGTTTCATAACAAAATGATCTACAAACTCTTGTATTTGTTCTTCAGTGAAAGTGCCGTTAGCAATATCACGCTCTGCATATATATCAATAAATGTAGATGTACGACCAAGGCTCATAGCAGCGCCGTTTTGGTCTTTAACAGCTGCAAGGTAGCCAAGGTACATCCATTGTATAGCTTCTTGTGTGTTTTGTGCTGGGCGAGAAATATCAAAACCATAAATATCACCAAGGCGTTTTAAAGCTTGTAGTGCACGGATTTGCTCGCTTAATTCTTCACGCTCAGGTATAACGTCAGAGTACATAATGCGCTCAGAGAAAGATTTTTGCTCAACTTTATCTTCAATTAGGCGGTCAATACCATAAAGTGCTACACGGCGGTAATCGCCTATGATACGGCCACGGCCGTAAGCATCTGGTAAACCTGTGATAATGTGGCTTGAGCGGCAATCACGCATTTCTTTTGTGTAAGCATCAAAAACACCAGCATTGTGTGTTTTTCTGTGATCGGTGAAAAACTTGCTGATTTCTGGGTCAACAGTGTAGCCGTTGTCAGAGCAAGCTTTTTCAGCCATGCGTATACCACCGTATGGTTGTAGTGAACGTTTAAATGGTTTTTCTGTTTGAAAACCAGTAATTGTCTCTAGCTCTTTATTTAAATAACCAGCTGCGTGGGAATCCACTTTAGAAACAACTTTTGTATCCATATCTAATACGCCACCAGCTTCACGCTCTTGGCGGTTTAAATCCATAACTTGATCCCACAAAGCTAATGTTGCTTTTGTAGGGCCAACCAAAAAGCTATCATCACCATCGTATGGTGTGTAGTTTCTTAGTATAAAATATCTTACGTCAATTGCTTTATTCCACGCGCCGTGGGTAAAACCTTGCCATTGTTCTTTCATAAATACCTCCTAAATAAATTATTCATTCCATATATCTCATCTTGATAAAAGATGTCGTCCAAAAAAAAAACAAACAAATTAACACTTATAGTATACTACAAAAAGCAACATTTTGTAAACAATGATATTTTATAAATCATTTGTAAAAAATTTCTTTAGTTAAACAATAAAATTTACATTGCAACTATATAAAAAATACCACATTACACAAATTTTACAAACAAAAGCCATTCACTTTTGTAGAAAAGACAATATATAGTGCTGTAAGTTGCCTCTAACTACTGTAATTTGTATATCTACACACAAAATCTTGTGTGCAAATATCTTACCATACACTAGCCAAACTGTCAATAGATATATTGTGATTTTTTTCACAATAATTAAAATATACGTATTGCATATATTTTACCATTCAAAGTGAAAAAAGTTTTACCTCAACATCTCAGTAAAACCCTTGACTTAGAGTTAACTCCAAGGTGTATAATGTTCTCGTTGCTTAAAAACGACATTTTTCTTATATTAGGCGAAACCAATACATGCACTTTCACCTTACCTTGCATAAAGAGAACTTTTCATTTATACTTAATGCTGTAGCAAGGCAGCACAGAAACGGAGCAAATCATGTCTAACAAAAAAACTCACAAACTAGTACTTACTGCATTTTTTCTGGCTTTAGTTTTTATCTTACCCTTTTTTACTGGACAAATTCAAGTTATAGGTAGTATGTTATTACCAATGCACTTACCTGTTTTACTGTGTGGCTTTTTTGTTGGCTGGCCTTACGCCCTAGCAATTGGCGTTATATCTCCTATACTTCGTTCTTTAATGTTTGGTATGCCTCCTATGTTCCCTGTGGCTATAGGCATGGCTATTGAAATGGGTGTGTATGGCTTTGTTAGTGGTTTTTGCTACCTACACAGCAAAAAGAAAAACATTGTTGCTATATATGTAAGCTTACTTTTAGCTATGATACTAGGCCGTGTTGCTTATGGTACAGCAACTTTAATTATGCTAGGCTCAACAGCATACACATTTGAAGCATTTATTGCTGGTGCATTCTTCTCTGCAATACCTGGTATCATCTTGCAACTTATTTTAATACCAGTATTAGTTAAAGCCCTTTCCAGATTTAGCCTTAATAACTCTACACTATAAAAAAGGAGTTCGCTTATGACTATCGCCCAAGTTAGCAAAGCCTACGATTTAACCCCTGACACTTTGCGCTATTATGAAAAAATCGGTTTACTTCCACAAATACATCGCACAGCTGGTGGCATACGTGAGTATAGCGAAGATGATTGCAAATGGGTACAATTTATACATTGTATGCGCAGTGTGGGGCTTTCGATAGAAGCACTTACTGAGTATGTAGCACTATTTAAAGAGGGCGATAAAACACATGATGCACGCAAACAAATTTTAGTACAGCAACGCAATATGCTAGCTGAACGCATAGCGCATGAGCAAGCTGTGCTTAACCGCCTTGAACATAAAATTGCACGTTATGAACAAGAAGCACTCCTACAGGAAGCGACACTATCACGATGACATTTTTAGAACTAACTAATTTTTTAAAAGCAACTAAAGCAAAACTAAATGGCGAGCCACTTGTTATAGCCATTGATGGGCGCTGTGGTAGTGGCAAAAGCACCCTTGCGTACGAGCTTGCAAAAACACTTTTTGCACAAGTGATACACGCTGATGACTTTTTTTTACCTTTAAATTTGCGCACAGCTGAACGCCTAAGTGAGGCTGGCGGTAATTTTCACTATGAACGTTTTTGCAAAGAGGTTATACCTTTTTTAAAAAACGGAAAACCTTTTGCTTACCAACGTTTT
>CAYJJL010000204.1:0-3995 GCA_964370455.1 uncultured Faecalibacterium sp. | reverse complement strand
TTTCCAGAATGGAAAAAAAATTAAAGAGTACACATGGAGCACATTTTTTAAAGCGTATGTTCGCACAGGAGGAAATTGCACTTTTTGGTGAAAATGCAAGCAACTACGAGCGTGCTGCTGCAAATTTTGCCGCAAAAGAGGCTTTTGGCAAAGCTACTGGCAAGGGGCTTACTGGTTTTGGTTTTTGCGAGGTTATGGCGTTGCGTGCTGAAAACGGCGCACCATACTATGCATTTACAGGTAAAGCTCAGCAATATATGAGCGAAAATGGTTATAAAGCACATTTGTCATTAACACACGAAAATGGCAATCCTATGGCGTATTGTCTATTAGAAAAAATAGTTAAAAGCGATGCTATAAGGAGATATTATGATTAAAAATAGCTTGGGTAAGTTGCAGTATAACTCACCAGTAGTACTTACGATTTTCTTTTTATCGTTTATTGCATTAATATTAGATATTTTAACAAGTGGCTGGACAACCATAAATCTGTTTACAGTTTATCGCAGCTCTATGCTTAATCCGCTTTTTTATGTGCGTTTATTGGGGCATATAGTTGGGCACTCAGGGTGGGAACATTTTATGGGTAATATGCTTTTGCTTTTAGTTGTAGGCCCACCACTTGAAGAAAAATATGGCAGTGCAAATTTAGGTGGCGCAGTGCTTGCAACAGCTGTTGTTACAGGTGTTTTACAGTGTTTATTGTTTGTTAATGGCTTACATGGTGCATCTGGCATAGTTTTTATGATGATAATGCTTGCATCACTAGCTGGAATGAGAGAAAATAAAATACCACTAACTTTAATTTTAGTAGCTATACTTTATTTAGGTGAGCAAGTACTTTCAATAATATTTGTGAGAGATAACGTTGCAAATTTAATGCATATTGTAGGCGGTGTTTGTGGCACAATTTTTGGTTTAGTATCATTAAAAATACGCAAAAAATATTGAGTTTATATTTGAAAACTATCACGGGATTATCTAACTTCGCTTAAATTTAAATGTGAAAAGGTTGGTAATAAAAATGTGGAAAAAATTGGATATTAACAAATTCTCAATAGTATTTGTTACATGCATGTTTTTTATAATAGCAGCACTCATTGTTTGGTATGTTACGACTGTTGACGATGAAATACTCGAACTCACACGTATGGATATGGAAAATATCGGCGTGCAAATGGGTGAGCAGATAGAAAACAGCGTTAATGAAAATAAAGATGATATTTGGTTGCTTGCCTCATATGCTGCAAAAGCTGATGTAAGATATGATAACGCATACAATTTTTTATCTATGCAATCACAAGTAGATGAGTTTGAAAATTTATATTATATAGATATAAACGGCAACGGTATTTCTGCTGATGGTGAAAAACTTGATTTTTCAGATAATGAAACTTTTGCAAATGTTTTAAAAACAGATTTTTGTGTATCTAAACCACATGTTTCAACTCAAACAGCTGATTTAGTGTTTGATATTGCTGTGCCCATAATTAAAAGCAATGAAACAGTTGGAGCTTTGCTTGCAGAAATACCAGTGAGCGATTTATACGAAATGATGGACAGCACTGCAAAAGGTGGCTGGATATTTTTGCTGGATCACGATTTAAATATTTTGTTTACATCAAGCTTAGGTCACACAAACGAAACTACTATACCAGCAACAGATATCGAAACATTAGGTGTTCAAAAAGTGCAAGAGGGCACACAGCAAGCTATTGAGGGCAAAGGTGGTAGTTTTACCTATGTTGCAAATTATGGCTCAGGCAACACCGAAAAAATATTGGTGTATGCACCTATTGAAATGACTGATTGGATTTTAGCAATTTCAATTGAAGCAGGTGCTGTTAATGTTGATTTAGAAACTACAGTTAAGTATATAGCAAATATAGGCATATTAATTTTAATTATAATTACATTTTTTATAATCTATATCTGGATATACAGGATTATTGCTTTGCGCTCTATTGAAAAAACAGCGTATTATGATGCACTAACTAATTTGCCCAATTTAATAAAACTAAAAAAAGATATGTCAAACGTTTTAATAAACAACAAAACAAAAAGATATTCAGTAGTTAAAATAGATATAGAAAACTTTAAAGCTATAAACGAAATGTTTGGTTTTGAAATAGGTAATCGTGTTTTGCAGGCATTTAAAACAATAAGAGAAACAGTGCCAGAACCAACACTTGAAATTTCAAGAACAGGCGTTGATGAGTTTATTTTATTTTCAGGCAATGGCTTTTTAGATGATATGGAAAAACGCACTGGTATTTATGAATCTTACTATAAAGAGTTTATACCAGAACTTGGTAACTATAAAATAGATTTTAAATACGGACGCTATCATATACCACTTGGCGAAAAAGATGTTGATGACATTATCAATAAACTAAACTTAGCGCACAGAATTGCTAAAGATAACAAAGGCATGATAATTTACGATTACGATGAAAGCTATACACGCAAGCTTTTAGCGGATGCAGAGCTAACAAGTAAAATGAAAGATGCTTTAACAAATAACGAATTTGAGGTTTATGTACAGCCTAAATTTGCCTTAAAAAATGACAAGCTTATTGGTGCGGAAGCATTAGTGCGCTGGATAGAAGCTGACGGTAAAATGATTTACCCAAATGCATTTATACCATTGTTTGAAAAAAACGGTTTTATTGTAGAGCTTGATAGATATGTGCTTGAAAAAGTGTGTATAAAAATTAAAAAATGGAAAGATTTGGGCTTTAAGCTTATACCAATTTCCGTAAACTGCTCAAGGCAGAATTTAAACGATGCAGATTTTGTTGAAAATGTTATTGAAATAGTAGATAAACACAATGTACCGCACGAATTTATTGAAGTTGAACTTACAGAAACTACTACAATTGAAAACGAATTGAAAATTGAAGCATTATTTGCTGATTTACGTGAGAATGGCTTTAAAATTTCAATAGATGATTTTGGTGCGGGATATTCGTCGCTAGGTATGCTAAAAAACCTAAAAGTGGATAACTTAAAAATGGATAGAAGCTTTTTTACAGGCGAAAAAGAAGTTGCCAGAGGCGAATATGTGGTTGATGGTTTTGTAAAAGTAGCGCATAATTTAGATATGTATGTTATTGCTGAGGGCATTGAAACAGCACAGCAAATACAAAATTTGAAAAAGATGGATTGCGATGCAGTGCAAGGTTATTATTACGCAAAACCAATGCCTTTTGCAGAATTTGAAGAAAAATACAAAACTGAATTAAATTAAACTATGTTGCAAAATAAACAATTGTGTTTGCATAGGTAGTTTATGTAAAACTTAATTTAGATGTGTTCTTTTTACGTATTTTACTTTGCTTTGTTCTAAAAAAATACGAAAAATCTATATTGAGTTGGAGGATGATATATAGTGAAAAATAAGGTTTTTATTCGTGCTGCACTAATTTTTTCTACATTAGTTTTGCAAGTGTTGCTTTGGGCACTTATATTGTTTATACTTGGTAATTTAATTGATTTACTAGTAGTAATTTTACTTATAATTAATTTAGTGGTAACTATTAATATTATTATTAAAGATACATACCCAGAAAATAAAATTCCTTGGATAATTATTTTAAATACAATACCACTTATTGGTGCGATTATATACATAGTGTATGGTAGGCAAAGCATCAGCAAAAAGAAAAAGGCAATACTTAAGCAAATTGATGTAGAGCAAGCAAATGGTTTAAAGAGTGTTAATAAACCAAGGCCAGAGTTTTTTGCTGAAAACCCTAATATTTTACGCCAATCAGAGTATATTAGACGTGTTGCAAACTCGCCAGCGTATGAGGGCACTGAGGTCGAATATTATCACCTAGGTGAAGAAAAATGGCAAGCAATGCTGAGAGAACTTAAAACGGCTGAAAAATTTATATTTATGTAATATTTCATTATAGAACAAGGTAAAATGTGGAATGATATTGAAAAAATATTAATTGAAAACGCTGAAAGTGGGGTTGATGTTAGGTTAA
>CAYJJL010000203.1:0-4012 GCA_964370455.1 uncultured Faecalibacterium sp. | reverse complement strand
ATTAAAGAAATGGCTAAAAAGAAAGCTGGTATTGAGAATGTAACCAGTGAAAAAACTTGCCAAGCATTATCAAAAAGCGAAAAACGTTTTGTTGCGCATTTAATACCAACTGGTATAGCTATAAACAAAAACAAAAAATTTACTACTAAATTTAAAATCATAGTGTTTCGCAGTGGTTCAGCTATAACTAATTGAACAGGCCTGTTTGAGTTTGAATAACCAAACTCACCCTCTAGTATGCTAGTTATCCACGATACATACTGCACTACTATATTATCATCAAGCCCTAGTTTTTCACGCATGGCATCGTATGATATTTGATATTGCTCTGGTGTTAAATCTTCAGGTAGCATTAATGTAACAGGGTCGCCTGGCATAATTTTAACTATTGCAAAAATTATTATAGATACTAAAAAAATAACAGGGAGCAACACTAAAATACGTTTTAAAATATATCTTATCATGTTGCCCCCTGTTTAATGTTTTAATTTAAAAATACAAAAAATCGGTTTGCTTTAATTATTTTTCAGTTTTTGATATTTCGCAAATAATGCTCTCATAACTTGCGTACGCAGTTGTGTTAAAGTTATCTACATTTTGATGCACTACATCAAAATACTCGTTGGAATATAATGGCACTTGTGGTAGTATTTCATTCCAGCGTATTTGGTAATCATACCACGCTTGTAAATATCCATCTTTATCATCAGGTTCCATAGTGCGCATAGCAATAATTAACTCATCTAGCTCTGCATCGCTTAATTGAGGCTTGTTCATTGATGTGCCTAAAAAGTCAGAGTGCCAAGTATAATATCTATCAAAAACAGATGAAAAATTAGTTGCTAAGTTAAAAGTGCTATAAATACGATTTTCGCCAGTTAGCTCATATGCACCATAATAGTTTTCAAGCACGGCGTTCCAATCGCTTTTTTCTAGGTTAAAATCTATGCCAGCAAGTGGTGCGTTTGCGGTATATTGTATTTCAATTATATCTGTTAGCACATTGCCAGATTGCCCAAGGTGGTTTATAACTAGTGGCTCGCCACTAGCATTATGGCGCAAGTAAGTACCATCTTCCATTGCTTTGCTTGCATCAAAAGCTGTTGTGCCATCGGCCTCAAAAACCCACTCGCTTTCATCGAGGTAATCATTAGCTGTAGCTATATTGAACGAAATTGGTATTAATTCTGCTTGTAAATCTGCACCTAGCTCTTGATACATCCATTGACCTATGCCATACTCAGAGTTAACTGTGCTACCATAACTACCTAAAACATAATCTACAACAGCAGAGCGATCTATTAACGATGCTAAAGCCCAGCGCACATTTACATCAGCAGTAGGGCCTTCGTCACACATCATAGCAAGGTAACCATAACCAGAACGTTGAAAGGATTGTAGCATAACAGCCTCAGATGCTTTAGCAGCCTCGATTTTTTCTGGCTCGACAACGCCTTCAACTACATCTACTTGACCGTTAATTACCCACTCAACTGCTGTTTCTAGCGGTATTGCTGTTTGCACAACATACTCCAAAGTAGGTACATTACCCTCGTTATCACCTTTAAAGTACTCGTTACGTTTTAATGTTGCCGTTTGGTTTTCAAACGATACAAAGCTGTAAGGCCCACATGTAATACTTGGTGCATAACGCTCTGTGCTTGCAATACGTGTGCAGTTTGTTAGCAAATCACCTTCTGCAAATTCTAGGCTTGTGCCTTCCTCATTGCTAATAATCTCGCACGATGGCAAGTATGTATCAAAATGTATAGGTGAAGCAGAAGCGTGTAAATTTTCCCAGTAATATGGTAGCTCTTGCGCATCAACAGTAACTGCAAAAGATAATTCGTCTATGTAATGTACACCACTAAAAACTTTAGTAGTCCCATCGTTATATTCAGTAAAACCAACTAAGGCATCACTGCCAGATGACGAAGCACCCGCCTCTGCCCATTCAGGCGATGATGTCCACATAATACTTGCTATATAATCTTTAGCAGTAATATTTTCGCCGTTATTCCAAAATAAATCATCATGCAAAACATATGTAAATGTTTTATTGCCATCATCATCTAATGCCACATCAACACTTGCTACAACTGTTTCGTTTAAAACAATCTCGCCTTCATCTGTTACAACATGTGTACTCATGTAAGAGCCAGTTAAAGTTTTAATGGATAAATCATAAGCATTGTTACCAAATCCATGAATAAAATCGCCGCTCATTTCTTGAACGCCAACCATTAAAGTATCTAGCGGTACTTGAGAAGTACTGCCTTGCTGTGTTTGTTCGCTTTGAGCTTGTGAGCTATTTTCAGCTGTTGCATCTATGCTTGAAGTTACATTGGTATCTGCGCAGCCAGCCAACATTGCAAATATGATTACCAATGATAATAACACTTTAATCTTTTTCATTTTTACATGCTCCATCCTATTATAATTTATACTTTTTTAGAAGTTCCATTAGTTCAAACTACATTAAAAATGTTTTTTTATAAGTTTCCACACTAAAAACAACACGTTTTTTCGACGATTGTTTCTTTAATAAACTAATTTTAACATATTATTATTATATTGTAAACAAAGTATGAGCAAGTTTTCACATATGTTCAAATTTTTCAATTTTTGTTGTAATTATTCAAATAATTTCAAACGTTTTTAAACAAGGTGCTATTAATTTAGATAAAATTATTTAATTTTTTGCATTTATTAGTAGCAACAAAAAAACTCTAGCATTAAATACAATGCTAGAGTTTTAAGTTATTTAAATATTATTATGCAGCTTCATCATCTGTATCTTCGCCTGATGAACTTTCCTCGCTATCAGCCCCAGTTTCTTCACTACTGCTATCACTTTCTGTGCTTTCCTCACTGTCGGTAGCGTCGCTTTCTGTAGTAGCTTCACTGTCAGTAGTAGCTTCACCTTCTGCTGTTTCTTCACTAGATGCATCCGCTGTTTCTTGTTCTTCCAAAACTGCTGTTTCAAAGTTTTCTAGTGGTGCTAATGTTGTTTGTGGTACAGGGCTTGTTGATGGCTCTGGTGCCACCATTGCACTTTCAACAACTGCAGTTAAGTACCACGTGCCATCTGTGCTTTCAAAAACATAATCCATATATTTAACTGGCACATCTGGTGTTGTAGTTGGCACTAAGCTAGTACTGATATCAGTTGATATATAACCTACTGTTACATATAGTTTACTATCTCTCTTAAACATATCCTCAACCACTGGAGTGTAACGGCCAACCATACTTGTTACAGGGATGTAATAGCTTAAAAGCGCTTCATCGTAGAACATTGTCATGCCTTCCATCTCGAAGGTTTTATGTGTTAGCTGAAAATCTGGCCCAAATATCTTTGCAAGATAAGCGTCAACTTCTACGGATGGTAACAAAACTTGATCTGTATCTGGGTCACGGCTATAGTTAGTTAAACCGTCATCAGTTTTTAATATATCGTAAAGTGTACCCCACACAGCTGCAGAGCGTATTGTTGTATCTTGTATATTTTCAACACCTTCAAAAGGTAGTGGGTCAAACATAACAATACCTGTTAGTTTGTCAGCGTATTCTAAACGTTCTTCGGTATCATCTAGTAGCATGTTTACCACGCCTACAATAGACCCAAAAACTGTTGTAATGCCTATAACTATAAGCAATGTTAGCGCAAGGCCTATTACTTGGCGCACACGGCGGCGGCGATTGCGCATATGTTCTGCTTTTGAAATTTTTTCCATATTTGTGGACTCTCCTCTTATTAAAGGCGTAATACCTCATGTTATTTAAAGATTATACCATAAATTTTTATAGATTGCAAAAAATACAAGGTGGATTTTTTGTGAAAATATCGATTTAAACATATTTTGCGTAATTTCAGAAGTATTTTACTTTATATTTATAGATTTTTCGCAATTTTTAGAGCGAAGCGAAGAAAAAATGCAGAAAAATCATACCTGAGTAAGTTTTTTATTGTTTTTGCGATGCTGCCACCGCAGTGGCGCTTTGAGCTTAG
>CAYJJL010000202.1:0-4074 GCA_964370455.1 uncultured Faecalibacterium sp. | reverse complement strand
GCAAGAGGCTGGAAAAAGGCTGATAAATCCCCCGCTTTAAATTCAGATTTATGGTAGGAGGCACTATCCGCCGCCGAAAATCATAAGTTTGAATTTGTTTGGATAAAAGGCCACGCTGGCCACCCAGAAAACGAGCGCTGTGACAGATTAGCTGTTGAGCAAAGCAAGGCTTATGGTGGCTTGCAAAAATAATTACTTAAAGTGTACCCATTACCATTAAAGTTAATCACAAGGAGATCAAATTGTCAGGAGAATTTTTACCCGCAAGAGGGTTTGATACATACGAGGAGCAAGACAAGATACTTGTTGGCATGAGCGGAGGCGTTGATAGCAGTGTTACTGTACGCATTTTGCAAGAACAAGGTTTTGCTGTACAAGGTGCAGTTATACGTTTTTCAGACGTGCACGATGCCGCTGTTGCCTCTGCGCTTGAAACAGCAAAACAACTAGGTGTTGAATGTAGTGTTTTGGATGTTAAAGAACTTTTTGAAAAAGAAGTTATCACACCATTTTGCGAAAGTTATTGCAAGGGCGAAACACCAAACCCATGTGTTATGTGCAACCCAGGCGTTAAGTTTCAAGCATTAATCACAGCCGCAGATGAATTTGGCTGTAAAATTATAGCAACACGCCACTACGCAAAAGTAGAAGACGACGAAAACGGCATTTATCACATATGAGTGCCAGAAAGAGCAAGCCGTGACCAAAGTTATATGCTAGCTCGCCTTGGGCAAGATGTACTTTCACGCTTAGTGTTACCACTTGGAGAGTTTGAAAAACCAGAAGTACGTGAACTTGCTGAAAGCTATGGCCTTGCATGTGCTAATAAACCAGATAGCATGGAGATTTGCTTTATACCAGATAACGACTATGCAAAATATATAGTTGACCACGGTTTTAAAAGTAAAAGCGGCAATTTTATCTCACCAGACGGCAAAAATGTAGGCGCACACAGTGGTGTTTTACACTACACAGTTGGTCAGCGCAAAGGCCTTGGCATCGCACTAGGCAAACCAGTATTTGTACGAGAAATAAAAGAAAATGGCGATATACAACTTGCATTTGCTGGCGAAGAATTTTTTACAACTATACAACTACGCGATATGACAACAGCCGACGGCAAACCGCTAACAGCTGGCGAATATAATGTAAAAATACGCAGTACTGCAACGCCATGTCCTTGCTATTTTGATGGCGTTGACACTGTTACTTTTAAAGAGCCTATACGTGCAGCAGCACCAGGGCAAAATGCTGCTTTTTATGTAGATAACATGGTTTTAGGTTGCGGTTATATTTTAAAAGCATTTTAAGCATTGTATAGGTTTTTCTGTAATTTTCGCTTTGCTCTAAAAAATTGCGAAAAATCTATAAAGTTAATTAACAAAACACAAACACACACCTCAAGAGATTAGTTTTAACGCTAACCTTTGAGGTGTGTTTTATTTTTTGGACATGCACAAAGAAACTTAACTTATCATAGGATGGCATATCGAACTTTAAATATAGGAGGCTATTTTTATGAGCACTTTTAAACAATATGGTAATGACGTTTCAAAATATCAAGGTAAAATAGATTGGGAAAAAGCAAAAGCCGCTGGTTGTAAATTTGCAATTTTGCGTGCAGGATATGGCGCATACATAAGCCAAAAAGACCCTACTTTTGATTATAATCACGCTGAGTGTGTGCGCCTAGGCATACCTTGTGGTGCATATTGGTACGCATACTGGAAACCAGGCACTGTTAACCAAGAAATTGATACTTTTTTACAAGTTGTTGGGGATAAAGAACTAACAATGGGGTTATGGTATGATGTAGAATATGAACCATATATACTAGGCATGACCAAAACAGAGCGCACACAAACAACAATTGATTGCCTTGAAAGGCTAAAAGCTGCAAACCGCTTTGCTGGGCTATATGCATCCACCGATATGGTGAACAACCTTATGGATTATGACCGCCTGCGTGACTACGATATTTGGGCGGCGCAATATGGGCCAAAATGCACATGCAAAATACCATATGGTATATGGCAGTATAGCTCCACTGGGCGTTTAGATGGCATAAACGGCAATGTTGATACTAACTGGATGTATGTTGATTACCCTAGCATCATAAAAGCCGCTGGGCTTGCAGGTGGCACAGGCACAACACCGCCAAGCAGTGGCACTGATACAGATGGTACTGATAAACCAGATGGTAGCAACCCTGAGCCTACAAACCCAAATTTGCGCACTTTGCGCATAGGCCCTATGACAGGCGGCGATATTAAAACTGTTTTTGAAAAAGCAGTTGCGCTAAAAATATATACAGTAGGTACGCTAGATGTTGGGCCAATGTCCAGTGGTGATTACGCAACTTTTGAAAAACTAGTAAAAGAATTAAATATTGAAAGCGAAGATTTGTAAACCTTGTAACTTTTAATATTACATAAATACTTTATAGTGAAAAACAAATTGTAGTTTTTAACTTTCATATAACAACACAAAAAAGTACCGCTGAACCAAAAATGTTTTGGTTCAGCGGTATGCTGAATTGGGGATGAGAGAATCGAACTCCCACGATCTGAGTCAGAGTCAGACGCACTGCCACTATGCAAATCCCCAGTATATTATATACATGGCGTGCCATGTCAACGTGTTTAATTATACCATATAAACACAAGTTGTCAACCGCTTTGATTTAAAACAAAAGCGAGGGTTATAAATAACCCTCGCTAAAACTTTTTGTATTTAAATATATAATTTTTCGGCAAGTTTTTCTTTGTTTTGCTCTAAAAAATCGCGAAAAATATATACTTTTAATTAATCAACTAAACGTGCATGTATAGCAGAAACTGCACGGTCAGCATCTTCTGAATTAATAATTACAGAAACTTTAATTTCAGATGTAGATATCATTTTAATGTTTACATCTTGGTCAGCAAGTGCTTCAAACATACCTGAAGCAACACCGCTAAGGCTTTGCATACCAGCGCCAACTATAGAAAATTTAGAACAATAATTATCTATAATAATTTCATCGCCACCAAAACGGTTTTGATTTTCTTTTAAAACGCTAACAGCTGTTTCGCCATCGCCACGTGCGCAAGTAAAGATAACGTCTTTTTTGCCATCACGACCTGTGGATTGCAATATGATATCAACATTTATATTTTTTTGAGCAAGCAAACCAAACACTTTAAAGCTCATACCAGGCACATCTGGCACATTTAGTATAGATATAACTGAAACATTATCGTCTTTTGCAACGCCTTTAATTAACATACCTTCCATATCGTTTGTATACTCCTTAACTATTGTACCCGGAACTGGGTTTAAACTTGAAAGCACTTCTAATTCAACATTATATTTTTTTGCAAGCTCAACACTACGGTTGTTTAAAACTTGTGCGCCTAAAGATGCAAGCTCTAGCATTTCATCAAATGTTATTTCATCTAGTTTTTTTGCATTTTTAACTTTGCGTGGGTCAGCTGTATAAACACCCTCAACATCGGTGAAAATTTGGCAACGATCTGCATTTAATGCAGCTGCAATAGCAACTGCGCTTGTATCACTGCCGCCACGACCAAGTGTTGTAATATCTTCAAGCCTATTTAACCCTTGAAAACCTGCAACAACTACTACACGATTACGCTCTAACTCACTAGAAATACGCTCTGTTTCCATACGACTAATACGAGCTTTTGTGTATGCTCTGTCTGTACGGAAACCAGCCTGCCAGCCAGTTAAACTTGTTGCATGGCAACCAATCTCGTTAAGTGCCATAGCTAAAAGTGAAATACTGATTTGTTCGCCACTTGCAAGTAGCATATCCATCTCCCGTGCTGATGGATCGTGTGTAATTTCAGCCGCTTTCGCAAGTAAATCATCTGTGGTGTCGCCCTGTGCAGAAACTCCAACCACAACATCATTTCCGGCTTTTCTGGTATTTGCTACTATACGTGCCACATTAAAAAGTCTTTCTGTGTCACGCTCTGAGCTACCGCCGAATTTTTGTACTATTAATGCCATCTTCTCTCTCCTATTTCTGTATTTATTCTACCGTTGCACCTATGTTATCTGCTTTTAGGT
>CAYJJL010000201.1:0-4076 GCA_964370455.1 uncultured Faecalibacterium sp. | reverse complement strand
CTTTAACAACATCAGCCATACCGCCCATTGTAGTTGTTAACAGCGCAGAGCAAGCAATGATTTGGCAACCCTCAGCTTGAGCAACTTCAACGTATTTTTCAGGTGAAACATCTGTGCCAATATCAACAACTTCAAGGCCTTTACCTTCCATCATCATGCGCACTAAGTTTTTGCCTATGTCGTGTAAATCGCCTTGAACAGTGCCTATGCAAACTTTACCAGAAGATTTTGCGCCAGCATCAGCTAAAAGTGGTTTTAAAAGAGCTGCGCCCATGTTCATTGCACGTGCTGCAACTAAAACCTCAGGTACAAAAACTTCGTTATTTTTGAATTTTTCGCCGATTATACCCATGCCAGAAAGCAAGCCTTCTTCAAGGATAGTTTTTGCGTCAATACCTTGGTCAATTGCATCTTGTACAAGTTGTTTTACGATTTTTGCCTTACCAGCTTGAAGCTGTGTAGAGATTTCTGATAGAATACTCATTTGAAGTGCTCCTTAATCGATTATAAAAAAATATTTGGGGCAAACGCTCCCTCTTTCTTGCTATTATAATACATCAATATTAAACGTTTTTCTTGTACAAAGTATATCTTTTTTGTAATTTTTTGCTTTGTTTGTTGACAATACAAAAAAAGTTTACTAAAATATAAGTGTGCATAATAAAAGGCATTAAACCAATTTTTGTTTTGGGAGATTATAAAGCATGGCGTATAAAGATAAAAATGATTTTGATAAAAAAATAGCGATGGAATGTGCAAATGCTTTTGCTAAAACATCTGCGCTTGGCTGTGTTGTCTCCTCGGCAAAAGGTGAGGTTGGCTATGGTTGCCAAGCTTGTAAACTTTGTGAGGCAATAGGTAAACATAAGGGGCTTTGTGAGCAATCACAGTTATATGGCATGGTGGAAGCTGAACGTTTTGGCGGTAAGTACATATATTTTTGCCCTATGGGTTTAACTTGTTTTGTTTCGCCAATTTTGGGCGAGCTTGGCTCTGCGGCAAAAATAACGGTTGGCCCATTTTTAATGACAGACCATGCAGATTTTATCTCGTGCGATTTAATAGATAGGCAAGGGCTTAGTGGCGATGTGCTAGAAAACGCTAAAAATGCACTTGCAGATATACCAGTTGTTGAACCAGAGCAAATTAACAGCATGTCAACATTGCTTTTTATGGCAGTTAGTTTTATTAATAATGTTTCAGAGGTAAACCGTATGCGCTCAGCGCAAAGCTCAACGGCGATACAGGGGCAAATATCTTCGTATATAGAGCAACTAAAAGG
The DNA here is from genome assembly GCA_964370455.1 of uncultured Faecalibacterium sp. GTDB lineage: Bacteria > Bacillota > Clostridia > Oscillospirales > Ruminococcaceae > Faecalibacterium. The sequence goes on along the minus strand of CAYJJL010000201.1, from coordinate 2,794 downwards.
TGAGGATGTAGCGCCGTATCCGTTTAATACAGAGAGAGCGTTGCTACAAGCGGTTGAACATTTAGATAAACAAAAAGCACAAAAGCTATTAAACGAAATTTTTGGTTATATATTTTTTGTGGCTGGCGGCGATTTTGAAAAAGCAAAAAGCCGAGTATGTGAGCTACTTGTGCTTATTTCTCGCAGTGCAATTATTGCAGGCGCACCAGAGGATAGCACGCTAGAGTTAAATAATAATTATATACAAACTTTGCCAAAAATAAAAGATATGGAAACACTTTGTTTGTGGCTAACAGATGTTATGAATAGCTTTATGGATAGAACCTTTGAGTATATTGATTTTAAACACGCTAATGTTATGCACCAAAGCATTTTATATATAAATAACCATTATCAAGAAAATATTACGCTTGAGGATATGGCCAAGCGTGTTTATCTTTCGCCCTCGTATTTTAGCCGAGTGTTTAAAAAAGAAAACGGCATGACTTTTAGTGCATATTTAAATAGAACACGCATTACGTATAGCAAAGAACTTTTGTTACATACAAATATGCGCCTTGTTGAAATTGCCTTCCAAGTAGGGTATGAGGACCAAAGTTATTTTAGCAAGGTTTTTCATAAAATTGTTGGTGTGCCACCGCTTAAGTATAGAGCGGCAAAAGGTAAAAACAGTAATGATTAAAAATAAAAAGTGCTAATGTGAGTTTCTTCACATTAGCACTTTTTGCTGTTTGTAATTTAATATTACACGTACTCACGTTTAAAGTGAGTTAATTTTTGTTGCAGCCACAACCGCCACCACAGCTTGTGTTAGCGCTACTACAACTGTTATTTTCACACGCACAACTATGGCTGGTTGTTGTATCGATATCAGGTGTGGTAGAAGTGCTAGGAGCACCAGTGCCACAGCTTGATTTTGAACAACTTGCGCCATCTGGACAACCTATGCATTTAACGCCTTTTTTCTTGGCTTTAACAATATAGCTTATTGCAAAACCTAAAATAGCAGCTATAACTATAATAATAATGATGTTAGAAGTAAGTTCGCCCATGATAGTAACCTCGTTTTGTTGAGTGTTAAAAATAAGTGTATTTAAAGCTGTTTATAAAAGTTAAGCTTTTTGGGTGTTTTTGCTGCTTAAAGTATATTCGCTTTCTTTTTTGTTTGCTTTAATTATTAAGTAAGCTACTATAGCAACCATAGCAAGTACAGCAATTGCGCCAGGTAAGAAACCTGTGCCTAGTGCGCCAGTAGTGTAAAGTGTGCCGAATTGGTAAACTAAAAATGCGCATACGTAACCAGTGCCAAGTTGTAAGCTAATGCCACCTAAAAGCCATTTTTTGTTTTGCATTTCGGAGTTCATAGCGCCTATTGCCGCAAAACAAGGAGGTGTAAATAAGTTGAAAATTAGGTAAGCAAGGGCAGCAACAGTTGTCATTTGCATAGCAGTAGCAACTTCAGTTGCGCCACCTATTAAAGCTAGTTCTTCAGTATCGATAAAGTTTGTGATACCAAAAACAACAGCAAGTGTGCCAACAACGTTTTCTTTAGCGATAAAACCAGTTACAGCAGCGGCAGCAAGTTGCCAAATACCAAAACCTAGAGGTATAAATAAAATTGCAAAAGGTGTAGCTATTGAGGCTAGTATAGAGGTGTTTTCTGCACCTTCTTCAACAAGTTGTAAGCTCCAAGTAAAGCTTTGCATAATTTGTACGATAGCGTTGCAAAGTAAGATGATAGTACCAGCTTTAATAATAAAGGATTTACCACGCTCAAGCATGGAGAAGAATGCACGTTTAATGCTTGGGAATTTATATTCAGGTAGTTCAATAATAAAGAAAGATTTTCTGGTTTTAGTGCCTGTGATTTTCATTATAAGTAAAGCGCCAACGATAACAAGTAAAATACCCATAAAGTACATTAAGTTACCAACCCAAGCAGCATCGCCAAAGAATGCGCCTGCAAATAAAGCTATAACAGGTAGTTTTGCACCGCATGGTATAAATGGGGCAAGCATAGCTGTTGTGCGACGTTCTCTTTCGTTGCGTATTGTGCGAGCAGCCATAACAGCAGGTATAGCACAGCCTGTGCCTATAACCATAGGTATGATAGCTTTGCCAGAAAGACCAACTTTTTTGAAGAAAGTATCCATAACAACAGCAACACGTGCCATGTAGCCACAATCTTCAAGCAAGGCGATAACGAAGTATAAAACCATAACAAGTGGCAAGAAACCAACAACAGCGCCAACGCCGTCTATTATGCCGCCAACAAGTAGCGCTTGTAAAAATGGGTTTGCATCAGCTAGCATTTCACCAGCCCAACCGCTAAAGCCTTCTATCCAGCCAACTAGTAAATCAGCAATCATAGGGCCTACGCTAGTTTGTGAAAGCCAGAATACACAATACATAACAACTGCAAAAATGGGTATACCTAGTATTTTGTTTGCTAAAATGCTATCAACTTTATCTTGAGTTGTTTTTTGGCTAACAGCAACTTTACGTGTTTCAACTTGTGCCACTATGTTGTTAACAAATTCAAAACGTTGGCGGTCTGCTTGTTCAACCGCTGCTTTGCTATGTAAATCAATATCACCTTGTGCATAAGGTGCAGTTTGAGATTTGCCGTTTAGAGATACAGCTGTTTCTATTAGTTTTTCAAGACCCTTTGCCTCGGTTGAAACAGTTTCAACAACTGGACATGACAAAAGCTCTGAAAGTTTTTCTACATTGATAATGGTTTCTTTTTTACCTGTTAAATCTGTTTTATTTAATGCAATAACAACTGGTATGC
>CAYJJL010000200.1:0-4106 GCA_964370455.1 uncultured Faecalibacterium sp. | reverse complement strand
TTTAGCCAAATTTGATAAAATTTGTTTTTTCAATTGTTGCCAAGTAATAATATTTGTGTTATACTTATAAGTGCGCCTTTTTGGCGTTTTAAGATGTAAATATGTGTTAAATTATAGAGAAAATTGATAGGAGAATACACTATGTTGACAGTACAAGACGTTAGCTTGCAGTTTGCGGGGAGCACCTTGTTTAAAGATGTAAATTTAAAATTTACTCAAGGTAACTGCTACGGCGTTATAGGCGCAAACGGCGCTGGTAAATCTACACTATTAAAAATTATTTCTGGTAAGCTAGAGCCAACAAAAGGTGATGTTATTTTAGATAAAGGTAACCGCATGACAGTGCTAGAGCAGGACCACTTTAAATATGATGAATTTTGCGTTATACCTACTATTTTAATGGGTAACAAACGCCTATACTCTATTATGGAAGAAAAAGATGCTCTTTATATGAAAGAGCCTTTTACCGAAGAAGACGGCAACCGTGCTGGCGAACTAGAGGCAGAATTTGCTGAAATGGGTGGCTGGGAAGCAGAGGCTGATGCAGCTATGCTTTTAAACGGCCTTGGTGTTTTAGGTGATAAACACTACTCAACCATGGCAGATTTAGACGGCCGTGATAAAATGAAAGTTTTGCTTGCACAGGCGCTTTTTGGCAAACCTGACATTGTTTTACTTGACGAACCTACAAACTATCTTGATATGGATAGCATAAAATGGCTTGAAGACTTTTTAATGAGCTTTACAGGCACAATTATCGTTGTTAGCCATGACCGCTATTTTTTAAATACTGTTTGTACACACATGGTTGATATCGACTACAACAAAGTGCAAACTTATGTTGGTAACTATGATTTCTGGTACGAGAGTAGCAAACTTGTACAGCGTTTATTAAAAAACCAAAACAAGAAAAAAGAAGAAAAAATCAAAGAACTACAAACATTTATACAGCGCTTCTCTGCAAATAAATCTAAAAGTAAACAGGCTACAAGCCGTAGAAAATTGCTTGATAATATCACAATTGAAGAAATGCCAGCATCTAGCCGTAAATATCCATTTGTTGGTTTTGAGATGGAGCGTGAGGCAGGCAAAGATATTTTATTTGTTGAGGGTTTAAGCAAAACAATAAATGATGTTAAAGTTTTAAATAATGTTTCTTTCACACTTGCAAAAGGCGAAAAAGTTGCACTTGTTGGCGATAACGAGGCTGGACAAACAGCATTGTTCCAAATTTTAGCAGGCGAAATGGAACCAGACGAAGGCAGCTACCGCTGGGGTGTTTCAACAACACAAAGCTACTTTCCTAAAGATAACTCTGAATATTTTGAGGATAACGATTATAACCTTATTGAGTGGATACGCCAATATGCGCCAGAACCTAGCGAGACATTTTTGCGTGGCTTCCTTGGTCGCATGTTGTTTAGTGGTGATGAAGTTTACAAAAAAGCTAAAGTGCTGTCTGGTGGCGAAAAAGTGCGTTGCATGTTAAGCCGTATGATGATGAGCACAGCAAACGTACTTTTGCTTGACCAACCTACTAACCACCTTGACCTTGAAAGCATAACTGCGGTTAACGATGGCCTTTCAAGCTTTAAGGGCAATGTTATGTTTGCAAGCCACGACCACCAATTTGTGCAAACAGTAGCAGATAGAATAATTGAGCTTATGCCTGAAGGGCAAGGCATCAACCTTGATTACCAAGGCGATTTTGAAAGCTACATTGAATGGCGCAAAAATAGAGGGTAAACTTTTTTATCAAAACAAAAATAAGTTTTATATATTTTAAATAGATAAGGCGCAAGCGAGCAGTTTTAAACTAGCTTGTTTGTGCCTTGTTTTATAAAAGTGTAATTAGAATTTCAATTGAAATTTGAAAAGAAAGGGTAAAAGAATGAATGAAATTATTAATAGCCTTTTTGAGAGAAAATCAATGCGTTTGTTTACAGAGCAAACTGTAAGCAAAGAGCATAAAGATTTACTTGTGCAAGCGGCTTTGCAAGCACCCACTGCGGGCAACCAAATAATGTATAGTATTATAGATGTAACAAATAGTGAACTTAAAGCTAAACTTGCAAAAAGTTGTGATAACCAACCTTTTATTGCAAGTGCGCCTGTTGTTTATATATTTGTAGCAGACCAAACACGTTGGGTGCATAGCTTTGAAAAAGCAGGCGCAGAGCCACGCAAACAAGGTGTGGGTGATTTGTTTTTAGCAATTACTGATACGGCAATTGCGGCACAAAATATGGTAGTAGCGGCTGAGAGCTTAGGCTTAGGTAGCTGCTACATAGGCGATATTTTAGAAAATTGTGAGGAACACTGCAAGCTTTTAAATTTGCCTAAATGTGCAGTGCCTGTTTGTATGCTTGTTATTGGATACCCTGAGGAAAAGCAAAAACAACGTAAAAAACCAGCACGCTTTGATGCAAAGTATATAGTTGGTGAAAACTCATACCCACATTTGAGTGAAGAACAACTTGTGGAGTGTTATAACGAACGAGCAATGCAAGAATATGGACGCATACCACAAAATTTTGAAACGTACATGAGTGCTTTTTGCAAACGAAAATATAACAGTGATTTCAGTGAAGAAATGACACGTTCAGTTAAAGAATATCTTAAAGATTGGAACGGTTAAGTTGATAATTTCAATCGCATTGTAAAGTGAAAAAACTTGTTTCTATTGAAATTTAATAGATTTTGGTGTAAAATACATATATCGCACGGATAATAAGTGTGATATATGTATTTTTTAATAAAAGGAGAGAAATATGAAAAAGTTGAAACTATTAGCAACATTTGCAGTGATTATTTCACTATTTACGGCTTGCTCGGCTACAGTGCCAGAGCAAGATAGTTCAATTGTAGATAGCTCTAGCAGTGAGCAAACAGCTGTTGAAACAGCCGAACCTACTCAACAGCCAGATGATGTTGAAACAGAACAAGCAGTTACAATCAATGCTGATTATATAAAAATGCTAACTGATGGAAATGGCGCAATTAAAGCATATTTTGCAGATAAAGATTATGGTTTTAGTCACGGTATAGCATTAGACGCTGGCGCTATTATATACATGTCTTATTACCAAAACGAAGAGGGTGGCTACAACTTTGATACACCAGCTATATCTTTTTCGTTCGCAGATAAAGGCCCAGAAGAATGGAATGCACTTTTAGATTCAGGAGAAATAGGAGATGCTACTAGCACAACTAATAATTACCCTGATGATTGGCAAGTAGTTGGTATTAGCTGCTCATCAAATACAGTGTTTAAAGATGTTTTCCCAGATATGCCTGATGAGCTAGCACAAGATAATGTGATAGAAAATCTTAATACATACTTAGGTGTGACAGGTATAGAAACCTATATACCAGAGGAAGATTTAGGCGGCTCAACAACTTTAGCGAAGTATAACTACGAATACTCGATAGAAAATTATAATATTACAGTTAGCTACTTAGAAGATGTTGAAGGTGCGCTACCAAGCATATATATAACAAGTAAATAATTTTATAACAAGGCGGTCGCAAGTGATGAAAATCATTAGCGACCGCCACTTTTTATTTTGGTGAAGGACAATAGATTAACTACACGTTTTTTTCAAATAATGCAAATTAGCAAAAAGATTGTATAAAAGATATGTGGTTTTAATTGAAGAATAATCACTTTTGTGATACAATAATTAAAAATAGTTGTGTAAAATTAGCTAAAAAATATTAATAATAAGGAGAAAAATGTATGTTATGTGGTAGATTAACAAGAAAGATGCTTTTTTATGATGATTTGCACTTGTTTCTAACTTATAGTTACTATGAAGTACAAAAAATGTGTGTTATTATTACTTTGAGAAGTAAAACGTACAGAGTTTTATGTGATAATACCTGTTTTTAGTGATTATAAGAGGGGGATAAAAGCATGTTGTCAAAATATTGCTATGGGCCCGTAACTGTGATGGATGTAAAAAAATATGAAAATTGAATGCATATCATTGCGCAGGCGTCATTTGGTCATAATTGCAAAGCGGGGTATCAGGATTGTATATATTGGCAAGTTGATGATAGCTTAGTTAGTAAGAGGCTTTTTATAGTTGAGGAAAAAAGCGTAG
>CAYJJL010000199.1:2150-4149 GCA_964370455.1 uncultured Faecalibacterium sp. | reverse complement strand
TAAGTTAATAAAATCATTCATAGAAAACTCCTTTTTGATATTAGTATATCAAAAATAATATGACAACTATATGTCATATTATAACATGTGTTTCAAAAAAATAACAGCCAACATTTTATTGTTAGCTGTTATATCTTAACTATATGCTATTTTACTAAATAATCCTTGTATATATGTTCATCTTCGGCTTTAACAGTGCCCTCAAAATAAACGCCGTCCTCTTTATATTCCTCAATCTGTACGCTACCGTTTGTGCGCATGGCCTCAGCAAGGCCAAGTTTATCATAGGGTAAAAGGCATTTAACGCTTTTTACCCTGTCAGCAAGTAGTTCGTCTATTTTTAAAAGTAGCGCATCAAGGCCTAGGCCTGTTTTTGCGCTAGTTAGCATGATATCATCGTTAAATGAAACAGCACCAATTTTATCGCATTTGTTGTAAAGTGTTAAACGTGGTATTTCATCACACTCAAGGCTCGAAAGCACTTCTTCCGTAACAGCTAGTTGTGTTTCTCTTTCGTCATCGGCGGCATCTGCCACACGAATTATTACGTCCGAAAAACTAGCTTCTTCAAGTGTGCTTTTAAAAGCCTCAACTAAATGGTGAGGTAAACGTGAAACAAAACCAACTGTATCAATAAGCAAAATTGTCATGCCACTAGGCAGTGTCAATTTACGGCTAGTTGGGTCAAGCGTTGCAAAAAGCATGTCGGCTTCCATAACGGCAGCACCACACAAAGCATTCATCAAGCTAGATTTACCTACGTTTGTGTAACCTACAAGGCTAACTATTGGTATGCCTGCTTTTTCGCGTGCTCGGCGGGTTTCGTGGCGGTGTTTTTCCATCTCGGCAAGGCGTGCAGCAAGTGCCTCAATGCGTGAGTGTACGTGTCGGCGGTCTAGTTCAAGTTTACTTTCACCAGCACCACGGCGTGCACCGCCACCGCCACCACCGCCACCACCTTGGCGGCTTAGCGATTGCCCTATGCCTGAAAGTCGTGGCAATTGATAACGTAGCTGTGCAAGCTCAGTTTGCAATTTACCCTCATTTGTAATGGCACGCCCACGGAAAATCTCCAAAATAAGCATAGTGCGGTCTAAAACCTCAATGCCTAACATTTGCGAAATATTGCGTATCTGGCTACCTTTAAGCTCACCATCAAAAACAGCAGTTGTTGCGCCTAGCTGTTCGGCAACAATGGCGGTTTCTTCGAGTTTACCTTTGCCTAGCACTGTACCTGTTTCTGGTGCGTTGCGCTTTTGTACAATCTCGCAAACGGATTCCATATGGTTAGCCTCGCACAGTGCGGCAAGCTCTGCCAAACTGCGTGCACAATCCCATTTTTCCATGTCAAGAGCAAGTAACAGCACCTTTGTTGGTGGTTTTTCTGTTATTATATCTATAAGTTCGCTCATATATGCTCCAAATCTTTCAAATCATAAGGGGTGTCTTGGTAAACGTAGTAGTTTAACCAGTTTGTATATAGCAAGTGTGCGTGGCTACGCCAACGGAATATTGGGTCTTTAGTAGGGTCATTTTCTGGGTAATAGTTTTTAGGCACTTCAATATCCAAACCCTTTGTAACATCTCGCTTGTATTCAGTATCTAGCGTTGTTTTATCATACTCAGGATGACCAGTTACAAAAATTTGCCTGCCGTTTTCGGTAGAAAGTAAGTATAAACCAGCGTCGTCACTTTCGGCAAGTACTCGTAAATCTTTGCATGCCTTTACGTCCTCTGGCACTAGCTCTGTGTGCCTGCTGTGTGGTGCTAAAAATACATCATCAAAACCACGCATTAAAGGGTTTGAGCGTCGCTTAACTTTATGTTCAAAAATACCAAAAACTTTTTTATCTAGCATTTGCTTACGTATGCCGTAGTGATACCACAAAGCAGCCTGTGCGCCCCAACAAACATGTAAGGTGGAGTATACATTTGTTTTGATAAATTCCAAAAATTCCTTAAGCTCTACCAAATAATTAAATTGCTCAAAGTGAATAGT
>CAYJJL010000199.1:0-2140 GCA_964370455.1 uncultured Faecalibacterium sp. | reverse complement strand
GGTAGCTCTACTTGCAAAGGGTTGTTTGCAAGTAGGCGTGCAATTTGTGTTTCAGTTACTATTTTTGTTGGCATGAGGTTTAACACCAAAATACGCAAAGGACGTATATTTTGGTGGCGTGCACGCTCAGGGCGCATAACAAACACATTTTCTTCAGATAGTGCCTTGTACGCTGGCAAAGCGTTTGGGATAAGCAAAGGCATAGCAAAAAGCTCCTATTTTACTTTATTTTTGTACACATAACACATGTTTTTTTAAGCTGATTTTTATTAAATTAAAATAATAAAAAAGACAGTTTTGTTTTTTATTTTACGTGTATGGTGCAAAATTAAATGCAATTTAATGCATTTGAAATATCTGCAATTAAATCTTCACTGCTTTCAATACCACAGCTAAGGCGTATTAGCTCAGATGGTACACCAGCAGCCTTGCGCTGTTCTTCGGTAAGTTGGCGGTGTGTTGTGGAGGCTGGGTTTAAACAACAAGTGCGTGCATCTGCAACGTGTGTTGCAATTGAGGCAATTTTTAGCTCTTTCATAAAGGTTTCAGCGGCTTCGCCACCATCTTTTAAGCCAAACGAAACAACACCACAGCTACCTTTTGGTAAATATTTTTTAGCTAGTTCGTTATAAGGGCTAGTTTCTAAATCGCAGTAATTTACATATGCAACTTTAGGGTGCTTTTGTAAAAACTCTGCAATTGCTAGCCCGTTTTCGCAGTGGCGAGCCATGCGTAAATGCAAGCTTTCAAGTCCTAAGTTTAATAAATATGCATTTTGTGGAGATTGCGAACAACCTAAATCACGCATTAATTGTACAGTTGCTTTTGTAATGTATGCGCCTTTGCCAAAATCTTTAGCATAAGTTACGCCGTGGTAGCTTGCATCTGGCTCGCAAAGCCCAGCAAATTTATCTGCATGTGCAAGCCAATCAAAGTTACCGCTATCTACAATTGCACCGCCAACAGCAGCGGCGTGACCATCCATGTATTTTGTGGTTGAGTGTGTAACTATATCTGCGCCCCATTTAATAGGTTGGCAGTTAATAGGTGTTGCAAAAGTATTATCCACAATTAGTGGCACACCGTTTTCATGTGCAACTTTAGCAAATTTTTCTATATCCAAAACAGTTAAGGCAGGGTTTGCAATAGTTTCGCCAAAAAGAGCACGAGTATTAGGGCGGAAAGCCGCCGCAATTTCCTCAGCAGAGGCATTTTGGTCAACAAAAGTTGTTTCTATGCCCATTTTAGCCATTGTAATGCCTAACAGGTTAAAACTACCACCGTAAATGCTAGAGGAGGCCACAATGTGGCTACCAGCCTCACAAATGTTAAACAGTGCAAAAAAGGTTGCTGCTTGGCCACTGCTTGTTAGCATTGCCGCTGCACCGCCTTCTAGCTCGCAAATTTTAGCGGCTACATTATCTGTTGTTGGGTTTTGTAAGCGAGAGTAAAAATAACCGCTTGCTTCAAGGTTAAACAGTTTTGCCATTGCTTCGTTTGTGTCGTAGTTAAAAGTAGTGGATTGAATAATTGGTACTTGGCGAGGCTCGCCGTTTTTAGGTTTGTAGCCACCTTGTATGCATAATGTTTCTATGTTCATTGCAAACTCCTTTTCTGTTTTAATGTAGTCGCCTAAGTATAAAGTTATTTATGCTAGGCGGCTATGTTAATTATGTGTTTTTTAGGCGCTTATCACTCTTTTGTGTTAGTTTTGTGCCAACACTCTGAAAGATTTGCACCATGATAATTAGTAAAAGCACAGCTAAAACCATAACAAAAGTTTCTCGGCGGTAGTAGCCGTAGTTTATAGCTATTTGCCCTAAACCACCGCCACCAATAACGCCAGACATTGCCGAGTAACCTAAAATAGTTGTTAGTGCTATTGTAACGTTTGATAATATGCTAGGTAAGCTTTCTGGCAACATAACTTTGCAAATAATCTGCATAGGGCTAGCACCCATGCTTTGTGCCGCCTCAATTACGCCACTATCAACTTCACGCAGGCTACCCTCTATTAAACGTGCCACAAAGGGAAAAGCCGCTATAACGAGGGGCACTATTGTTGCTGTTGTGCCAACTGCTGTACCTATTATAACACGAGAAAGTGGAAAAACCATTATCATTAGTATTAAAAAAGGTA
>CAYJJL010000198.1:0-4172 GCA_964370455.1 uncultured Faecalibacterium sp. | reverse complement strand
ATTGTCATTACCAGCACAGCATCACAGCCATGTGCTCTTGCAAATTCTGTATAAGAAACTTTTTGTTCGCCTACCCTATCCGCTATAAACATTACCGAGTAGCCTTTATCTCTAGCTCTTTTCATAAATGCATTTGTTATTGTAGCAAAAAACTCATGTTCAACGCCGCTGTTAGTTGCATCTTTTAACAATATACCGAGCATAAATGATCTGTTTGTTTTTAGTTTAACAGCTGCAATGTTTGGAAAGTAGCCTATCTCAGCAGCAACTTTTCGAACACGCTCTATTGTAGCTTGGCTTATGTCACTTTCGTTACGTAAAGCTTTGCTTACCGCAGTAGAAGAAAGATTACATGCTTTTGCTATTTCTTTTATAGTAACCATTTTCACCTCAACTTTACTTGTCTTTACTTACTTTACTTTATGGTTAAAGTAAAGTAATCTTAAAAACTTTGAAACGCCATGTTTTATGTTGAATATTACTAAAAAACAACCTCTATGTTTATTCGTGTAGGACAATTTTCGGTTATATTCATCTGCAACATTTGGTTTACTTTATCGATAAACCTCGCTGACAACCTTAATTTAACAGATATTTTACCTTAAGTCAATAGTAAAACCGTCATTTCTACATTTTAGCCATTACAACGCAACAGCTTTTGTGCATTTACACAATAAATTTTGTTAATTAATTGCCAAAATTACTTCTGCTAATTTACTTTACCGTTCTTTACTTTACTTACTTGACATTAAAGTTTACTTTTGATATAGTTTTCAAGTAACTTTTTAATATGTTTTTTTGCACACAAAATATAGTAAAGTTAAAATTTTGGAAATAAGTATATTATAATAATAAGGAGATATATATAAATGGAAATGTTATTTGGGGTTGCCGTTGTAGGTATATTTGCATGCGTAATTTTAATTTTTGCAAAAAAAGGCCATAAAGCCATGCAAGAAATACTAGCGGAATTTTCTAGCGAACAAAAAGAAGATTTAAAAGATAATCAAGTTGAAATAAAAGATTCCAACCAAAACAGTTTTTCTTGGTATCAAAAGGGTTTAATAGGTAAAGTAACCGCTAAAGGTAATAACTATCATTTAGTTGTTATTTACTTTAATACTGTTATGAACAATAACTATCAAAACGATTTTGAGTATGCTGATATAAAAATCAAAAAAACTGATTTTGAAAGCAAGGGTTTGCAAAAAGGCTCTGTTATTACTATGTTAATTGAGCCACACAAAACAAGGGCTACAATAGTTTAAGTATCACTAAAATATTTGCAAAAAAACATGCCACAGGTAAAACACCTATGGCATGTTTTTTATCTTCGTATGCAAATATATGCTAAGCTAATTTTACACTCTAGCCTAGTTCTTGCCAGTTTGCTGGGTACACTGTATAAAAGTATCTTGCTTTGCCATTTGTACTGCGGAATTGTATATGGCTGCCTGCTGGTATGTAAATAACATCTCCAGCGTTACCTGTTACAACTCTGCCATCAATAACAATCTCAAGTGTGCCTTCTATAACATAATCCCACTCATCATAGGTTAAGGTCCCCTCAAAAGCAGGATTATCAACTTCCATAATACCAGCACCCATGCGTGGAGCTTCCTCTAACGCAGCAAGATCCTTTAAAGCTACACCGTCCTGCTCAAAACGTTCGCATTTAACACTAGAACCAACTATGGACATTATTCCACTTGGGTCTTTATGTTTAATGAAATCCTCTTTAGGTTGTGCGCTTTGTTCTAGCACTTTTTTTACAATTTCGGCAATAAGGGCTTCACTAACATTCATAATTAACTCCTTATTTTTCAGTAGTTGATACTTCAATCTTAGAAAGTAGTTTTGGTGCAAGTATATTTGCAAGTATAAGCGCTGTGATACCAGCTGTTAGTTTACCAACTATAACTGGGAAAACCATGTCTTGGTTTGCGCCAGCTGTAAAGCCAAGGTGATCACCAAATACGAAAGCTGCTGAAACTGCAAAAGCAACGTTTAATAGTTTGCCTTTTGGATTCATTTTATCCATGATGTTAAATGTAGCAATGTTGTTTGCTAAAGTTGCAACTAAACCAGCAGATGCTTCTTCGTTCATGCCTAGGCCTTTGCCAACTTTTTCAAGTGCTTTGCCGAATGTGTTTGTAATCCATTTAACCATTGGGAATGCACCGATAAGAGTGATACCGATGATACCACAAGTTAACAAACCGCTGTTAAGTGGTGTCATGCCAGTTGCATCAGGTGTTGACATGATGTAGAACAATGGCAACATAATGCCTGTAACTTGTTGGAAAACAGCAATAGCTGTTAAAATTGTGATTGTAACTGTAACGCCTGTACCAAATTTGCTAAAGCCAGAAATCATTTTAGCAGGTGCAAACCATAAGCCAACTGAGATAAGACCAGCAATGATAATAACAGGGATTAAGTTGATTAAAATTTCAACTATGCTAATAGAAAAACCACTAATATTCATTAGTAAACCACCAGCAATACAGCCAAGAGGTATTGTTATCATACCAGCAAGAACACCAGCACCTAGGTAAGGGCGGTCTTCTTTTTTCAAGATACCAAGTGCAACAGGGATAGTGAAAACGATTGTTGGGCCCATCATACCGCCTAGTATTAAACCTGCAAAGTTACCAATTGTTTCGGTTTCAGCAAGTTCCATAGCTAGAGGGTAGCCACCCATATCGTTTGCAAGCAATGTAGTTGCAAACATAGCAGGGTCAGCGCCAAACAAGCCATAAATAGGCACTAGTATTGGTTTTAAAATGATCGCAAGCACTGGCGCTGCCGCAACAACACCGGCCATAGCAACCGCCAAAGAGCCAATAGCTGCAAAGCCTTCGTCAAAAGCTTCGCCGTAACCTTTTTTGTTGCCACGTATTTTATCAATAGCGCCAACTAGCATAAAAATCATCATTATAAGTAGTATTACTGTGTTAACGGAAAGCCCAGAAATCCAAGCGCTAATGCTATCTGTAAAAACGCTAACGTTCGTTACTTCAGCCAATAATTCATCAAACATAAGTATTTCCTCCATTTTTTTATGTCTTAAAAAACATAATAATTATTATCGGTTAAGAATAATTTAATTTACAACAAGGTTTCAAACAATTTTGGGTCAGCTCTTGGGATAACAACAGCGTTTACAAGTAGCTCTGTTTGTGCAGTTGCCGCTTTTACTGCTGCATCAACATCTCCAACATCTCCACATAAAGTTACAAAACCTTTACCGCCTATGGCAAACCCAATACGCACTTCAATCAAAGTGATATTTGCGGCTTTTGCGGCGATATCCGCTGCCACAATTGCGCTTGCTACGGAATAATATTCCAAAACGCCTACCGCAGATTTTTTTTCTATTTGGTTTGTCATGCTTATTGCTGGGATAAGCTGTGGGTGTATGCTCGGTATGAGCAATTTATTTACTAGGAAATGTTCGCTTTGCAACTCCCCATGTGCCATAGCAGTTTTTACATCACCTGTGTCCCCGCTTATAATTATTACGTACTTACCAGGGCATATTGTAGATGCTCTGATAAGCTCAACATTTGCAGATTTTAACATTTTATCTGCAACGTCTACGCCTTTTGCTATACTGTTAAGCTCTATCATACCTATTGCTTTTGCCAAGGTTAAACACCACCTTTCGCACTAATTATAATTTCGGTTTGTGTTACATCAGTAACAACACCATTAATACTTGAATGGATATTTGCCCCTAGCGAATTTTCAGGTATTTGTGCAATAAGTTGCCCTTGTTTAACAGCATCTCCTTTTGCTACAACAGCCTGTGCAGGCCTACCTATATGCTGTGATAAAGGCAGCGCTACTTCATCTGTTTTAAACTTTATTAATTCGTGTGCATGTTTTCCATAATATTTTGAGAGCCCCAGCCTTGCCACTAACCTATCCGTTGGTATTTTTGTGCAATCTACAGTACTTAATGCCTGTGGAGCTTGGTTTTTAGGTGTATCAATATTTGCATTTCTCAATAAACTTTTTGCATATTGGTTTGCCTTACGTGGTGATAACCCCATAGGACATGCAAACATTTCACACACACCGCACTCACAGCAATTTTGCGCATCGCCAAAAGCACTTTCTAGCTCGTCTGCGGTCATCTCAGTATTAGTCCTAAATAAATTTCGCAT
>CAYJJL010000197.1:0-4196 GCA_964370455.1 uncultured Faecalibacterium sp. | reverse complement strand
TATGCCGTTACTATTTTTTTATAAACACTTGATGTTATGCTGTACATAATGATATAAACCAAAGCGAAAATCGCTATTGTAACAAGCAAAACAATAAAAAACAAAACAGTGTTTGTTAACCTTAGCATACTTAAAATTATAGTTAGCGGCCTAAATGCAACAAGGCTATTTATTGCACTTGCTAACACTGGCAATAAAAACACCATTATTATTTGGCGGTTTATACTTTTGCGTGATAAACTGCTAGACATGCCAACTTTATGCAGTATGGAATAATTGGCTTTATCCTCATAGCCCTCTATAATTTGTTTGTAGTAAATAATTAGCAAAATGCTAAAAATAAAAAGCACACTTAAAAATATACCTGCAAAAAACAGCGAACCATATAGCGAAAAACTATGAGCCACTTGTGCTGATTTAACAGTAGTAGTTTGCGCGTGAACCCAGCTTTTAGCATAATTAAAATCATTAAAAGCGGCTAGTGTTTCAGCGTTTACATTGTTTTTTTGTTCGAGGTTAAAATATAGGCTGTAATCAACTAGCGCAGTATTGCTTTGCTCATAAAAGCTTGCAAAAGTTTCCTCGCTCATAACAATAACATTTTTTACGTAGGTGGCGGCAAGGCTTAGTTTTTCAAACAAAGTTTCATCTTGTTTTACCACTTTAAAACTCATGCCTAAATACGAAATTTCACCAGTAAATTCTCCGCTAATTATAATCTCATTATTTTTTAAAACTATATCTTCGCCCGTTAAAGCGTTATAACCACTTTGCGTTATAACTGTTATAACATGTATACCCTCATCAGCAATTCTTGTATACTCAGAGCCACCCTCACCATCGCTGACTAAAAAGCTTGTTTCGTTATAACTGTTTGATATAAAATTAAACTGTGGGCAAACTTTAACATCTTTTATGCCTGTAAAAAACTCGCTTGCGCCTTGCTCTAGCTCGTTTACAGCACCTTGCTCTAGTTCCTCTGACATTGTATTAAACTTAATATCGTGGCTATAGTTTCTATCCATCATTTCATCAAAACCGACATACATAGAGCTTGTAGCGGCTATCGTAATAATTATACCTGTTGAAAGCACAGTTATAACTGTTAAGCCCATAGCGTTTTTCTTTATCCTAAACAATAAACCAGAAACAGCTATAAAATTTTGTGGTTTAAAATAAAAGCGTTTATTATTTTTAAGCGCCTTTAAAATCAGTGTGCTAAAAGCTGCAAAAAAACAAAAATTACCAATAGCCACAAGCATAACTGCAAGCATAAACATGCTTATAGCAGACATTATATCCTCAATTGTAATTGCAATTGCATAGCCAGAAATTAAAGTTACTGCACCTAGCAAAATAAGCAAAATATTGCTTTTTGGCAAAACTTCGCCCATTTTTTCAGCCTTTAGCATTTCTACAGCTTTTGTTTTATAAACAATGATAATATTGTTAAAAGAAATTAACACAAATATAGCTGCAAATAAAGCAACAGTGATAAAAACCGCACTTGCATCTATGCTAAATTGATAGTGCAAATCAAAATTAATTATTTTATACATAGCAAAAATAATTAAGCGCGAAAACAATATACCAACAGCCAAACCCAAAACAACTGAAACAGCGCCAATAATTGCGTTTTCAATAAAAACAATTATGCTTATATGCTTTTTTTCTAGGCCTAGCACGTTGTATAAGCCGAACTCTTTTTTGCGCTGTTTAATTAAAAACGCACTTGTGTAAAATAAAAACACTCCGCTAAATACACCAACCAAAAACACCATTAAGCTCATAATAGCAAATAGGTTGTTCGAGCCTGTTGCATCATTTTTTACCAAATTTATAACGTTGTAAAACATCATAACAGAAAGTACAACAGTTAAAGCAAAAGGCACTATTGTTTTTGAGTTTTTTGTTAAATTATTTAGCGCAAATTTAAAGTAAAACTTACTATTCATAATCATCACCGCCGTTTTGCAAAGCAGTTAATGCATCTGAAATTTGAATAAAAAAATCTTTCTCAGATAAATCGCCCTTATACAGCTCGTGGAAAATAACGCCGTCCTTTATAAAAAGCACTCTTTTTGCTACGCTTGCACACCTAACACTATGCGTAACCATTATGACAGTTTGGTTATCGCTATTTATATTTTGAAACTCGTTTAGTAGTGTATCTGTCGATTTAGAATCCAGTGCACCTATTGGTTCATCCGCTAAAAGCAAGGCTGGTTTTGTTATAATTGCCCTTGCCACTGCTGCCCTTTGCTGTTGCCCACCAGAAATTTCAAATGGGTATTTTGCAAGTATATCTGTAATTTTCAGCTTTTGTGTAACCTCGTTTAGTGCACTTTCTATTGTATATGGCATTGCACCTGAAAGCACTAGCGGTAGTATAATGTTTTCTTTAACTGTTAAGGTGTTTAATAAGTTAAATTCTTGAAAAACAAAGCCTAGTTTTTCACGCCTAAATTTTGCAAGGTTTTTTTCTTTTTCTAGCGATAAATTTTTACCTGCTAAAATAACTTCGCCAGCGGTTTTTACGTCTAAAGCGGCTAAAATGTTTAAAAGTGTAGTTTTGCCTGAACCACTCTCGCCCATTATGGCTATAAATTCGCCCTCGTTTGCGCTAAAGCTAATATCTCTCAATGCTTCAACTTTACCGCCTTTGTTTTTTGATGTGTAAACCTTTTTTAAGTTTTTTATGTTTAATATTTCCATAATCATTCCCCTTTCGTTTTCTTTATTTTAAAACATAAAGAGAAACACCGCCATAGAAGTATATTACACAAAACTTACAATTTTGTAAGCTTTGCATCGCCAAATAAAACTGGTTTAAATTACAATTATATAGCTAGTCAAATAAAAATTCTTGCTGGGTTAATAATATTTCAACGCTTGTACCTTTTGAAATTTCTGAATTTACTTTGATATTTACACCTAGCAAGTCAGCGCTTTTTTTGCATAGATATAAACCTATACCTGTTGAATTTTGGTGCAACCTACCTATATTGCCTGTAAAACCTTTTTCAAAAATGCGTGGTAAATCCTCTGCTGAAATGCCTATACCTGTATCTTTAATTATTATTTTATCGCCTATCATATCAACACATACCTCGCCTTGTTCTGTATATTTTACAGTATTTGAAATTATTTGGTCAATAATAAATTTAAGCCACTTTTTATCGGTTTTTATGCATAAATCGCTAAAATTTGTTTTGAGCTTTATCTTTTTAGAAATAAACACGCCTGAAAAATCTTTAATGCTTTCAGTTAATATTTCTTTTACTTTATATTCTTTTATAACAAGTTCAGTGCTAGTGCTGTTTAGCTTTACATAGTTTAAAACCATGTCTGAATATTGCTCAATTTTCGCAAGTTCAGAGATTAAAGCGCTGTTTTCAGGATATTTTTTCATCAAAAGTTTTAGCGCAAATATGGGTGTTTTTACTTGGTGCACCCACATGGTATAAAAATCTATAATCTCTGTTTCGGTTTTTGTTTTATCTTGCTTTAACTCGTTTGTATAATCGGCTAATTTTTTTATTAGCTCGCCCTGCAACTTTTCAACACCAACTTCGCCGAGTGTTGAAAAGTTTTCTAAATATGGCATGTTTTCAATGCTTAACGCAATTTTTTTGCATTTTTTTCTATAGTTTAAAAAATCAAAAATAGCTATTATTAATAAACTTGCAAAGCTTAACAAAAAAGCGTATAAAACGCTAGAAATTGCAATATTTTCTAAATAAAAAACAATAGTAAATATGCCACTTATTAAAAACAAAATACCAATTATATATTTTTTTGAGCGTATATAATCTTTAACCATTTATTAAATACCCCAAGTTTTTTCGTGTTTCTATAAAATCCCAAAGCCCTCTTTCTGCAAGTTTTTTACGTAACCTTGTTATATTAACAGTTATTGTATTATCCTCCTCAAAAGCCTCGTTGCTCCACATTTTTTGCATAAGTGCATCACGTGAAATTATTTTTTTATTGTTTTGCATAAGCGTTTTCATTATTAAAAACTCATTCTTAGTAAGTACACTTTCGCAAGTGTTAAAAGTTATAGTTGCGCTTTCGAGGTTTAGGCACACATCATTTAATTTTAACGTATCTTGCACATCGCTAAAATCGTAGCTTCGGCGCATTAGTGCGTTTATTTTTGCAGTTAGCACGTCTAAATCAAAAGGCTTAACTAT
>CAYJJL010000196.1:670-4197 GCA_964370455.1 uncultured Faecalibacterium sp. | reverse complement strand
CGCTCTAAAAAATTACGAAAAATCTATACAATGTCAACTTACATTATACCACAAGATACGTTTTAAGGCAAGATTTTACACATTATATAATATTGCATATACAAACGGAATATACAAAAAAAAGAACAGCCTTTTGGCTGTTCTTTTGGTCATTAAATTTCTTCAAAGTTTTCGGAGTTTTCAATATCTTCGCATTGTTTTTCTAGCTTGTTATTGCTCTCTGAAACAGAGAAAATCGCTAAAATTGTAAGTATACCAAAAATAATGCTATAATCATCAAAAAGCGTCATCGGCTGAGTGTAATCTTGCGTTACAAAAAGTAATGTAACTATAAGTAACGAGCCTATAATCATTGCACATATAATGTTAATTTGCACTATTTTAATGCTTCGCAATTTTTCTTCACTAATTTCGTGGTCAAATTTTTGTTTTGGTGCAAATGCAACATAAAAAGTTGCACATACAATTAGCATTGCTGAAAGTAAATTAAATAAACTCCATGCGTTTAATATCGAAAACGGCGCAACCGTAAGCGGTATACCATTTTCAACTATAACAGTTGTTGAATATATACCATCTGGCTGGTTAAGTATTATCGTGTGTTCGCCATCTTCTAGGTTTGTTACAATTTTAGGTTCTAGCGTAATTTCGCCATCCTCATCAACTATAATGTCGCCTTCTTCAATTTTTGTAATATCACTGGCACTGATATTATCCGGCACTGTTTCTTCAATGGTTACTGTTGCCTCAACTGTTGGTTCAGGCGTAGGCGCCTCTGTAGCAGAAGCAAAAGAAACAATGCTAAAATGCGGTAGAATTAAAACTAGTGCTACTGCCAAGCTTAACACTATTTTATAAATTTTACTCATGTTTTGCATATCCTCTTCTTTTCAAGCTAAAATTAAGTGTAAGTAAATTTACACAAACTTTAGTTGATCACCAACTATACTTTCTAATGTTGAGTCATAATTAATACAACAACCTATCACACAAATCTTGTATTAATATTTCTCGAAGTTACCCCTAACTTACTTTTTACAAGTAAATCTACACACAATGATAATAACACAAAATCCATGCATATTGTTTAGATATGTCATAAACGACATAATTTATGTCATGAACGACAACAAATGTTAAATCGTTGAATGTTTTTTGTATTTTTTCTAAGAATCTTGTTGCTCATATTCTGCTTCAATTTCTTTTTGAGTTTTGTTTTTTCCTATTGCATTTGTTGTAACTACTAGCACTACAAACAACGCAAACACAAGACTATATCTATCAAAGATAGCCATAGGTGTTGAAAAATCTTGCGTGATTAACAACAAAACAAGCACTGTAGTTGCCTCTAAAACCATAGTTGCAACTTTGTTTAATATTTTGTTTTTGTAACGCCCTGTATCTGATGTATCATCAGTTTTAGCTTTTTTAATCAACGCACTGGATAAAAACACCGTTGATAGCACAACTAAAAGAGTTGTGATAACATTAAATAAACTCCATGCTGAAAAAAACACATATGGTGCTGCAACTAATGGCACTTTGTTTTCAACGATTACTTGCCCATCAAACAATACACTGTTAATGTCATGTATTGTATCTTGCGTTACAGTATCAGCATGCTGTACAACTGCACTTTCTTGCGTACTTTCTACTGGTTGATTTGCTGGTGTTGCATATGTTACAAGCGTAAAAATATGTAATACAAAAAATAGCGCTAGCGTAATCATCGTGATTGCTCTAACTTTTTTATTCATTTATTATATGCTGCTCCTTATTTATGATTTTGGGTTTACTTTCACGTGATAATATTATACTATTAAATTTTTTTAATAGTGCCAAAATGTAATCAACAGCGCTTTTTTTGTATTAAACAGCACTAAAACATTAAAAAACAACTTAAAATCAACCTTAAGCACTAAGCTTGCAAAAAAAAACGCTAGCAATCAAAATGATTGCTAGCGTTTTTTAAACAAGCCGTTTTGCGACTTTATTTTTTATAAGTATTTTTGCAATGTTGCTCGCACAGCGCCCTCGCCTGCGATTAACTCTTTAAACATATCCTCTATTTTTTCACCTAGAGATGTTTTTGTTAAATCTAGCCCAAAGATACTTTCATTATTTAAAATATCTTTTAACTGGCCTTTATATGTTTCTGGTTTGCCCACTGTTATGCCTGCAAGTTTTGCTTGTAAATCATCTTTTAAAGGGTCGCTGCTAACTTCAATAGTAGCGCCGTTATCATCAACACCTAATAAGTAGCGCAACCAACCAGCAAGCGCTAAAGGCACTGCAACAAGGCTGTTTAGGTCTAAATCTTTTGCTACATAGCTTTTTATTGTTTCGCCAAAACGTATGCCAACTTTTTGAGATGTATCTGTTGCAATACGTTGTGGTGCATCTGGCATAAATGGGTTTGGTAAGCGTTTTTCAACAACTTCGTCAATAAAAGCTTTTGGTTCTAATATTTTTGGATCAACCACAACTGGCAAGCCCTCAACATAGCCAAGGCGTTTTACTAATGCAACTAAATCTGCATCTTTCATTTCCTCGCATATTAAATCGTAGCCTAGCATACAGCCGTAAACGCTCATTGCTGTGTGCAATGGGTTTAGGCATGTTGTAACTTTCATGCACTCGGTTTTGTTTACTGTTTCTCTATCGGTTAAAAACACTCCAGCTTTTTCAAGTGCAGGGCGACCATTAGGAAATTTATCCTCAACTACTAAGTATTGTGGGCCTTCAGCATTAACAAAAGGTGCAATAAATGTATTTTTAGATGTAACGATCGGCGCCATATCTGCAATGTTGTCATTAGTTAGAGAGCTTTGTACCATTTCATGTGGGCGTGGTGTAATTTTATCTATCATGCTCCAAGGGAAGGCAATAGTGCTTTCATCCTCAAGGTAGGCGATGAAATCCGCACATACAAAACCATTTTGCTCCCAAGCTTTTGCAACAGCAAGCACACTTTGTTTTAGTTTTTCGCCATTGTGGCTACAATTATCCATACTTACAACTGCAAGCGGATACTTGCCAGCATTAAAGCGCACAAGTAAAAGTGCTGCAACCATGCTCATGGCGTGGCATGCTTTTTCTGGCCCGTTTTGCATATCTTGCAAAACTATTGGCATATAAGTGCCATCAGGGCGGGTGAGTGCATAGCCTTTTTCAGTAATAGTAAAAGAGAGCATTTGCAAACTTTTTGCCGCAAAAATTTCTTTAAAACGTGCCATTTGCCCTGCATCAGAGCTATCAGCACGCAAGCTTTCCACAACTGAGCCAATAATTTCACGTTTTGTTGTACCATCGGCATTTAAAGTAACTAACATTGTTAAGTTATCAAAAGGTTGATACATTTTATCAATAATATCGTAGTCAAATGTATCTGCCGCAATTATGCCTGTGTTTGCAAGCTTTTTATTTAATAAATCTTGCTGTAACGCAGCAATAAACCCACGGAAAATATTACCTGCACCAAAATGTAGCCATTCTGGTGTTTTTTTTGTTTGTGCTAGTATTTCATT
>CAYJJL010000196.1:0-660 GCA_964370455.1 uncultured Faecalibacterium sp. | reverse complement strand
GTATCTCGCTTCTATCGTAATTTGGCAAGGTTACATTAACATTTGCCCAATCCGTGCTATTTGCAAGCGACGCCTCGTTCATTTTAATCATTTGGAAATCTCCTTTTTATCAATACATCAAAAGATTTTTAATGTTTTACATATCGCTTATTTTAACACGAAAACCAATGATAATCAATAATTTTTTGTTAATTTATATTGTCTATTTTTAAACAAACTAAATGTTATTTTTGTAACAAAATAAAACAGCGTGTTAACATTAAGTAACACGCTGTTTATTGCATTTATTTTTTAATTAGTGTGATGTTTGCACTTGCTACAAAGCCCCCAAAATTTTATTTCGTGGCTTTCGATTTGTGCGTTGATGCAATTTGATGCTTGCGCTTGCACGTCGAGCACTGGTGGCATGAGCAAATCCTCAACTGCGCCACAATTGTTGCAAATAAAATGGTAGTGAGGTGTTGTTTTTGCGTCAAAACGATCCGAGCCATCTTTAGTTGTAATTTTTATTGCCTCGCCAATATCAACTAGCAAATTTAAGTTTCTGTAAACTGTGCCAAGGCTAATGTTTGGAAACTCCTTGCGCACGTTATCAAAAACCATATCTGCCGATGGATGATCACAGCGAGAGCACAAAAAAGCTTTTATAGCTTCTCGCTG
>CAYJJL010000195.1:0-4205 GCA_964370455.1 uncultured Faecalibacterium sp. | reverse complement strand
TTGCAGTAAAAGATTGTTTTTTGCTTTTTGGTGCTATATAATTGTAAGTATGTTAACATGAAAGGTAATAAAAAAATGGAGTTACTATTAAATACGTTTTTTAATCTTAACGAAAGTGAAATTAACAATAGCAGAATCGAACTTAACATGACCGTGGGAAAAGGTGGTGAGGCGTATATTGATAGATGGCTTTCACTATCTGAATCAGAAAAACAAAGCGGAATTACAGATTGCTCGTATTGGGGTTGGTATGGAAAAAAGAAAAACTTTAATATAGGTCAAACTGTGTTTA
Source organism: uncultured Faecalibacterium sp. (assembly GCA_964370455.1). GTDB lineage: Bacteria > Bacillota > Clostridia > Oscillospirales > Ruminococcaceae > Faecalibacterium. The sequence goes on along the minus strand of CAYJJL010000195.1, from coordinate 3,913 downwards.
GTTTTATTAAAATTGAGCATGATGAATGGTTGTTTATATCAGCAGCTAAAATATTGGAAATTCCAATTAACGAAAGAGCAAAAGTTGAGATAATTAAAAAACATATGCCACTTTTTGGTAGATTGATAATTAAGTTTAAAAAGGGCAACACGTATGCACGTTATGTTTTCACGTTGAACAAAATTTTATCAGAATGTGTAATTAAAGAAATTTTACCATGTAAATATAGTGGTGAAAAGTTTGAAGGTTATGATAAGGTGCATTTGAAATTTAAAAAATTAAATGACATTTTTAATGGAAAAATAATGCCAACATACTACGAAGCACTAAAAAAGATAACAGGAGTATATTGTTTAACTGATACCAAAAATGGAAAATTATATATAGGTTCAGCAACTGGCGGAGAAGGCGTTGCACAGCGATGGAATAATTATTTAGATAGTGGTCATGGCGGAAATAAAAAATTGATTGAGCTTTATAACAACCAAGGCAGGACATATTTTGAAGAATATTTTACTTATACAATAATAGAATATTTTGGTTTGTCATATGATGTTGAAAAAATAAAAGCAAGAGAACAATATTGGAAAAAATGTTTTAATACAATCAAAAATGGATATAATGACAACTAAGAAAAAACCGCCATAGATTAAACATCTAAGGCGGCAGATTAATTATAATTAACAATTTTTTATAAGGTGCTTAGTGCTTGGTTTAAATTTGTTACAAAGTTTTAAGTATAAATACTGTGTTTTATCGAGTGTTTGGATAATAGTTGCTTAATTTTGATGCTGTAATAAAGTTTTTAGTTGTTTCATGTGTTTTAATAGTCTGTCATATTCAGTGGAAATTTCGCTGTATACATCTTCTACTGGTTTTGAAACTTTATCGAGCGTTACTTGTAACTCCTCATTATTGTCTGCTATAAGCTTTACAATTTCAGCATCTATATGGTTTTTATCGGCCATGTCTTGCAATATTGCAATGGATTTATTCCAATCATAACAACCTTTGTAGCTTCGTTTACTTATTAATGCGCTGGTAATATCGGCTATTGCTACAATGCGCATTTCAACAGTAAGCTCATCGGCAGTTAAACCTTTAGGGTAACCAGTGCCATCAAGTTTTTCATGGTGATTAATAGCATAATCTATTACATCTTGATCAAACAAATCTGCTAATAATTCCTCTGTGTAAGTGGAGTGTGTACGCATTATTGTCATTTTATCAGTGTCGAGTTTACCTTTAAATTCTAGTATAGATTCAGGTATTGCAATTTTACCTATATCATGTAAAAATGCACTGTAATAAAGCTTTTCAAGTGTTTCTTGAGATAAATTAAGCTTTTCAGCTAGAAATAGACTTATAGTGGTGGTATTAACTGAATGTAGCATGGTGACAGGGCTTTTAAACTCCATAGAATAAATTATCATTTTTAGATATTTCATTAAATCGTCAGTTGTTAAATTCAGTGTATCTACCATGTTGTTTGACCACTCTTGGCAATCTGTAACAAATATTTCTTCGGTTATTACTTTTTTGTCAAGCAGTTTTTTAAAAGCTACAATGTATTTTTCTTCTATATGTTTAGCTTTTAAAAACATAGGGTAAAGCGCATCTAAAGAGTTGGTTTTTAAATAACCAACATCAATTTGGTCAGCTATGTTTATTAGCTGTGCATAGGCAGTTACTGTCGGGTCAACATCAGCCATTAAGGTTATAGGTGTATGATGATATAGCACAGCTTCGCAATTATCGGTTATAGGTGTTAAATATTTAAGGAAGAGATAACCATATACAGAGTGTTCGTCAGCGTCGGCGGTTTCAAATTGTAAAATATTGTTAATATCCTCGGTTTTATACGCACCTATGTCGTGAAATATACTCATCAAAAATAATGTTGAAGGGTTTATGTGCGTGTTGTCGTTAAGTTCTTCCATTATTTTAGTTGCGATATAGGCAACACGCTCGCCGTGGCTAATAAGCCTTTCGTCAAAAAAACGCAAAGCTTTTGAGCATAATAAAACAATCTTATTTCCGCATTTAAGTGTAGCCATTGTGGTTTACCCCTTGTAAAAGATAAATGTAGTAGCTGATGGTTAAATATATAGATTTTTATGTTTTTTTTAAAGCCAAGCAAAGAAAAATTACAAAAAAACCATACCTAAAGCTACTCAAGTTTAGTATACCATAATGTTCACATAAAGTCACGAAATTGATTAGGTGTATTTTGCTATGGTGTTTGTGTAGCGTTGTTATTTGCATAAATTTTTACATCTGAGTGGTTTTGCAACAAAGTAGCAGGGAACAAAGCGCTTACCTCGCCATAAGCTACACGGCGCACAACAGCACGGTGCCAATCTCTAAATACGCCTAGGCGTATTTTTTTTGCGCTTAAAATTTCACGCATGCCAATAGTTACACATTTTTTTGGCATATTTTCAATAGCGCCACAAAGATCACCTATGCAATTGGTTGTGCGTGTTTCTGGCGAAATATCTAGCACTCGTGTTGCACGGCTAGCAAATTCTTCTACAGTAACATCTTCTGGTTCGTTAAATGCAAGGTGTCCGTTAAGGCCGATGCCACCAAAACAAATATCAATGCCACCAAGTTCCTCAATAAGTTTAGGTATGTATTCAAGGTTTTCAGGGTCTGGAAATATCATTTGATTTTGTGGCATTAACAACTCGCTTTTAATTTTGCCGTAAACATTATTTTGCATAAATGCTCTGAAAGAAAGCTTGTTTGATGTATCGATAAACTTGCCGTCATCGGTTAAATAATCATCCATGTTTATAAACCAACAGTTTTTAAGCGAAATGTTTTCATCGTTTACATACCTTACAAATATAGGGTATTGCCCAACAGGGCCAACAGGCACAATAAAAACTGTTTTGCGGTTTTCGGCGTTTGCTTTTTTTATCTCTGAAATCATTTCAAAGGCAATTTCATAAAAAACTTCGCCGCTATCACCTAACTTGATAACAGGTACTTTCGAGTTTTCGCCAAGTGTTTCAGCTGGGATTTGATAGTAATTCATAGTTACTTCCTTTTCGTTAGTGGGTGTGTGGGGTAGTAGATTTGCCAATTTTATGCGCTGATTATCGTTTGCTTTATTTTGGTGCTGAATGCCGTTTTTGAAATCGTGTTTCTACTCATTTAATTTACTTGAATTATATAAGCGAAAAAGCAAAATGTCAATACATAGCGATAAGATGTTACAAAGTTTTATTTGCGGTATTATAATTAACAGGTAAAAGCAAAATTTTCACTTTACATATCATTTATCTTTAAAGTTATTTCTATTATTGTACCTATGTTTTGTTTGCTACGGATTTTGATATTATCCGTTTCACCAGCGTAAATTTCCAGACGTTTATATATATTACAAAGCCCAATGCCACCTTTTGATGGTGTTTCATTTTTATCGTTTTTTATTTTCATTCTGATTAAATCAAGTTGCGTTTTTGACATACCAGCGCCGTTATCAACAACTTTGATTTTAAGTTTATCATTGGTTTTGTAAATTATAACTCGTATATGCAATTTTTCATCTGGTTTCATGGCGTGAATTATGCTGTTTTCGGCTAAGGGTTGCAATAATATTTTTAACACTTTAGTTTGCATAGTGTCTATATTATCTTTAAGTCTAACATCGTAATCAAGCATGTTTTGATAGCGCAGTTTTTGTATATTCATGTATGATGAAAGGTGTAGCAGTTCGTCGCTTAAAGTTATAAAATTGCCCCTAGCGATAGAACGTCTGTATAGTTTACCTAAGCTAGCCGCCATTTTAGAGCCATCATACACACCAGCTAAATTGCATTTCCACACTATTGTTTCAAGGGTGTTATATAAAAAATGTGGATTTAATTGATTCTATAAAATTTCGGTTTCTAGGCGTTTTTAT
>CAYJJL010000194.1:0-4233 GCA_964370455.1 uncultured Faecalibacterium sp. | reverse complement strand
TGTAAATAATTTTGTTTTTATATTGCCAAGCAAGGCACGGCAAAAATATAATACAATTCGTTGCAAAGTTATTTATTGTGTATATATATGTCAATATGCACTATAATAGCTACCAAAATTGTGTAAAGTTTACCTTTACATTAATAGGGTTTTATTGTACAATGGAAAAAACATGTTAACACACAAAAACGAGGTATACAAATGGCATTGAAATATAATAGAATTTTATTGAAAATCAGCGGTGAAGCCCTTGGCGGAGAAAAAGGCTTTGGCTTTGATGAAACCATAATGGAAGCAATCTGCGGTGGGGTAAAAAAAGCGCACGACCTTGGCGCAGAAATTGGCATAGTAGTAGGCGGCGGTAACTTTTGGCGCGGGCGTTCAAGTGGTAAAATGGAGCGCACACTAGCTGACCAAATAGGCATGCTTGCCACTATAATGAACTGTCTTGCGGTTTCTGATATGTTACGCCAACTTGGTGTTGAAACAGAGGTTTTTTCCAGCATAGCAATGCCACAAGTTGCACAGCCATTTAGCCGCAAAGCTACGCTTGAAGCAATGGCGGAGGGTAAAGTTGCACTTTTTGGCGGTGGCACTGGTAATCCATTTTTTTCTACAGATACAGCAACTGCTTTGCGTGCTGTTGAAATTAGCGCAGACATCATGTGCAAGGCAACAATGGTAGATGGCGTTTATGATAAAGACCCACACAAGCATGCTGATGCTGTAAAGTACGATACCTTGACATTCTCAAAAGTACTTGAGGATAGACTGGCCGTTATGGATAGCACAGCTGCAACACTTTGTAGAGAAAATAACATGCCTGTAATGGTTTTTGATTTAGCAGAGCCAGAAAATATATCTAAAGTGGTTAATGGTGAAACAATAGGAACATTGGTTTACGAAAATTAATTTTATAAAATGAGGTATTAATTATGGAAATAGGAGCTCAACTTTACAACTTACGTTCATACACTCAAAACGAAACGGATTTTGCACGTTCAATTAATGGCATTGCTGAAATTGGCTATAAAATAGTACAAGTTTCTGGCATAGGTGCAATCGCACCTGAAAAAATTCGCAAAATTTGCGATGATAACGAAATGAAAATAGTTCTAACACACACAAACCAAGAACGCCTTTTATCAGATACACAAAAGGTTATTGAAGAACATCAAATTTTGGGATGTAAGTACATAGGCCTAGGTAGCATGCAAGAAAGATACCGCACTGAAGAATGGCGTAAGTATTTTGTTGAAGATTACAAACCAGTAGCTCAAAAATTACAAGCAGCGGGCTGTAAACTTATGTACCATAATCATGATTTTGAATTTGAAAATGTAAATGGTGTGCGTTTGATTGACACATTGCTAGAAGGTTTTACAACTGACGAACTTGGCATTACCCTAGATATGTTTTGGGTGCAAGCAGCAGGTTGCGACGTTGTACAATGGATAGAACGTTTTAAAGGCCGTTTAAACTGCGTGCATTTAAAAGATATGAATGTGCATGGTTCAGAACGCAGAATGGCCGCAGTTGGTACAGGCAACATGAACTTTGAAGCGATAGTACCAAAATTTATTGAAGTTGGCGCTGAATATGCTTTAGTTGAGCAAGATTTAAGCTATGGTGCAGACCCATTTGAATGCCTAAAAATTAGTTATAATAACTTAAAAAATATGGGTTTTATTAAAAATTAAATTACAAAAACAAGCTTAATTAGCGCTGTTATATTTTACATATTGGAAAATATTTTTTATATGTAGTTTTATAATAGCGCTTTTTTATTTAGAGAGTGAGGGTATTAATGTTTGATATTATAATGCTAGTTATCTCGGTGCTTATACTTGTTTTGGGTGGCGGTGCTTACATAGCCATAACATATAAGAAAAAAAGTTTTGAGCGTAGATATAATGTTTCGCTGCTAGTTATAGTTGCATTTGCGATGTTTCCGTTATATTTTAGCGGTAATGCAAATGCTGTAGGTGGTTTTTTTGATGCGCTTGTAATGTCTTTGTTAGGCGTTTTTAGAGCGGTTACTGGTGAAAATTCCTTGAGTGAAACCAGAGAAATAATAAATGCGTCTAGCGAGTTACAAGTTGTTATTTTAAACTACACTGCTATTTTACATTTAATGTCAGCTGTTTTGTTGATTGGTATAGTGGCTAGTTTTGTAAAAAATTTTTATTCGCGAATTACATATAACTTTTTTGAAAAAGGTGTTTTGTGCGTGTTTACAGATATTTCCGAACGTTCGATTTTGCTTGCACAAAATATAAATGAACATAATGAAAAGATAAATACTAGCGACAAAACGTTAAATAATAAAAAGTATATTATGGTTTTTTTAGGTAAATTACGCGCCAGTGAAGAAAAAACATATTATTACGATAAAATAAAAGAAATTGGTGCACACATTTTTGATTTAAGCATGCCAGAACTAAAATTGAATAAAAGGTTTTTACAAAACACTGTACATTACTTTTTTTTAAAAGAAAATGAAGAAGAAAATATTAAAGATGCAATGTTACTTGCGCAAACATATATTGAAAGTTTAGGTAAGGATGCAGTAATTTTACCTAAAGATAAAGAAAAGAAAAAAGATAAAGATAAACCTAAACCTAAAATACCTGCAAAAGTTAAAATTAAAAATAGAATAGCAGATTATAAAAAACATAAAAACAACAAAATAAATTTAAAATCGTTTATTTTAACCTCATCGCCAAATGCAACAGCTATTATTGATGCAATAAAACATTCAGAGTATCACACCATGCGTCATATTGACGAAACAGATATGATGATAAACCAAATGTTGGATGAAAAACCATTGTTTTTGGCACAGCAGGATAACAAACTAAAAATATTAGTAATAGGCGCTGGGCGCACAGGTACATCTTTTACCAAAGCTGCCTCGTGGATGGGGCAAATGTTACCAACCGAATCGATGTGCCCTAATAGGCCAGAGATTATAGTGGTAGATAGCGATGAAACTTGGATAGACCGCTTTGAATTTACATGCCCTGAATTATTGGATAAAAAGGGAACACTTTGCTCTAAAAATGAATTTAAATTAAGTTTTTATGCGCAAGATGTTTTTAAAGATGGGCTTGTTGATATTATAAGAAGTAATAGCGATATTAATTATGTTGTATGTGCTATAGGCGACGATGATTTAAATGTAAATGTTGCGTTAAAAGTACGAGCAGAGCTAGAATTAGTACGTTTTGAAAAATATGGTGCTAAAAGTAATGAAACTATAATCCCTGTTAATGTGCTTGTTAATAATAATTTGCTGTTTAACATAACAAGTAAAATTAATTACGAAAACAAAAACAGTAGTGATTTAAGCCCTTTTGGTAATTTAAAAGATTTATATACCCTGGATAATATTGTGGATTCGTACTATGATTGTTTAGGATTAGCTGTTAATAGATTTTATTCAAACGAATACAGAGATAAAAGCTGGCGACAATTGCTAGAAGAAGAAAATTTAACTAGCAAAGGTGAAGCCGACGAAAACACAATACAAAAGGCAAACGCAAAATTAATTGAAGAGGGTATAAGCAAAACAGATTTTGATAATACAGTTATTTTTGAAGCAGATAGAGATTACCATAGCACTGATTATTTAAGAAGCTCCTCGCGAGCTAGTGGCATGCACATGAAAACAAAAGTTTACAGTGCTTTAAGGCGCGTTAATAAATTAGGTGACTTTGATTGGACTAAAAAACTTGATGTTGAAATAATAAATAAATATAAAGAAGCTATTAAAAACCCAGAACTAGCTGAAGAAATTTCTATACTAGAGCACAGGCGCTGGAATGTTTACATGAGAGCACATGGTTGGCGTTACACTGACGGAGAAAGTGCAAAACTTTGGTGCAACGCTAATGAAAATGACCACCGAAACTATACATCAAAACTACATTTGTGCTTAGTGCCTTGGGATGAACTAGAAAATGTTGAAAAATGGCGACTAGAAAACGACAAAGTCAAAGAAGATTTAAAAGAGCTAGATATAACGATTGCGTTGAAAATCCCTGAAATTATAAAAACTGCTAATGAACTTGAAATGATTAAATAATAATTGTATTTAAGCAAACAAGCATTGGCAACACATAAAAAATGGAGTGCGTTATGAATAAACAAACCTACTATGAGCAAATACAAAAATTACATGGCATAGGTGAAGTTAAGGAAATAGTAGCAAAATGGGATAAAATTTTAACT
>CAYJJL010000193.1:0-4241 GCA_964370455.1 uncultured Faecalibacterium sp. | reverse complement strand
GTAGCTCATCTGGTAGAGCGCAACCTTGCCAAGGTTGAGGTAGCGAGTTCGAGCCTCGTCGGCCGCTCCATATAATGTAGTCAATTTGGATGTTAACCTGAGTAAAATCAGTGTTTATCAGCTAAATTGACTCTTTTTTTTGCAAAAAAAAATGATTAAAAAGGCGTTAGTTTTAAATGGAAAGGCTAACGCCTTTTTTGTTATCAACATTTATATCATCTATAGCACTTTTGTGATTTATAAGAAAGGGCAACGTTAATATGTATTTTCACTAAAAAACACAAGCAATGCAACAGTATTTTTATATTGTTTGCTAAAAATAATATAAAACCCTCAAGTTAGTTGACAAACAATATTATTCGTCGTATAATATTAATCACGAAACAACTACAAGGAGGTTTAACATGGATTTCGCAATAGCATCAAAACTTTTAGATGCCTGTGTTCTTGGAATTGTAGCAAAAGGCGATACTTATGGTTATGATTTAACCCAAAAAATAAGTTCATCAATTGAAATTTCAGAAACAGCATTATACCCAGTTTTAAGGCGTTTATCAAAAGATGGTTTGCTCGCAACCTATGATAAAGCATATGATGGCAGAAACCGTAAATATTATGTAATCACTAAAGAAGGTACTGCTAAGCTTGATTATTATAAAAAAGCCTGGGCGCTACACAAAGAAACTATTGATAAAATTTTGATAGGAGGCACTAATGAATAAACAGCAATTTTTAAGCACACTCGAAAAAAAGCTAAAACCACTACCACTTGAGGAAAAACAAAGCGCACTTGAATTTTATAATGATTTTTTTAACGATGCTGAAAGCGAAGAAATAGCTTTGCAAAAACTTGGTAGCCCTAAATTAGTTGCAGCAACTTTACTGGTAGAATTTACACAAACAAAGCAAAAAACACCTAGCATAACAATACTATTGGCTATTTTATCCGCTCCTTTGGCTATACCTTTAAGCGTAGGTGCATTTTTAATTATGTTAGCATTTATTTTGCTAGTGTTTTCTATTATCTTTACACTTTTAGCTTTTAATTTAGCATTGGTTTTAACCGCTTTATTTAGCCTAGTAAGCGTAATACCAGCGTTTATGCACAATATACCTACTGGCCTAATTTATATGGGTACAGCAATGGTATTAGCTACTTTTAGCTACATTTTTTTCTTTGTTTGCAAAGGTGTTTCAAGCTTAGTTGTAAAGCTTATTAAAACCATATTAACAAAAGCAAATAAAAGGAGAGTAGCAAATGAAAACTAGTATTAAATTAGTTATAGCCTGTACTTTGGTAGTTGTAGGTGCGGTGCTTATAAGTGTAGGCGCTAAGAGTGGCGGTAGCTTAACTTTGCGTTTAAATGCAGAGGGCTTTAATTTTGAACAAACTAACATTAACACTGAAACCTATAAGGTTGACGTTACACAAAACATAAATGAAGTTGTGCTTGATGTTGCATATGCAAATATATATATATGCACAGGCGAAAATTTTAATGTTTCGCACAATATTGAAAACGTAAACATAACACAAGAAAACGGCATATTGGCAATTGAAAGCTTACCACAAAACAACAATTATGTTTTAAACCTTGATTTAACTTTTACCGAGGAGCAGCCTTCAGAAATGTTTATAACTATACCACAAAATTATAACATACAAAATTTTGAATTTTTGGTAAGTAGTGGTGATATTTACATTGAAAACCAAACTATTACAACTTTAAACATCAATAATAACTACGGCGATGTAACCTTAAAAAACCTTAATGCTGACGATGTAATATTAGACCAAGGCAGTGGTGATTTATATATAGAAAAAATTAAAACAAGCAATATCACAATAGCAAATAATTACGGTGATACAGAAATTTCAGGCATAAATGCGCAAATGCTAAAGGGTGAAGTAACCTCAGGTAACTTTACAGTAAACGAAGCAGAGATTGACAGTGCTGATGTTATTAGCCAATATGGTGATGTAACTTTTAATAACGCTTACACACAAGCGGAATACAGCTTGAGCATAGCTATAAATTATGGCGATATACACCTAAATAACATTGAAACTCAAGTTTCGAATTTAGCAAACGGCAACGGTGATAAACAAATAAAAATAAACGCAGAAAGTGGCGATGTTGATTTAAACTTTATCCAATAAAATTAAATAGTTTTAACTTGTTTTTAGTTATTGCAAAATATTGCGAAATAATTGTGTTTAGGCATTATTATTTCGCTTTTTTTGTTTGAAAAAAAACATACTAAATGATATACTAATTTAAAAGAGATGTTCACAACGCTGATAGTATATGAGGTAAGCGATGTTATTTAAAAAAGATAAAATATATGTTTTTGATGGTGCTAAAGGCACTTACTTGCACGAGCACGGCCTTAGCGGTGGCGAAAGTGCCGAAATTTGGAACTTAACACACAAAGACGTTATAAAAACTATGTATAATGCGTATGTTGATGCAGGTGCAGAGGTTTTGCAAACAAATACTTTCCCTGGTAATAGCATTAGTATGGCACTGCACGGAATTGACGATTGCTACGAGGCAAATTATGAGGGTGTACGTTTAGCGAAAGAAGTAGCAGGGGATAATGTATATGTTGCAGGTTGCACAGGGCCAGTAAATGGCTTTTTAGAACCATCTGGTGCACTTAAATTTGAAACATGTGTTAATGCTTTTAAAAGGCAATTTGAAGCTTTTAAAGATGGCGGTGCCGACCTTATCAATTTTTCAACCTTTACGGATTTAGCACAAGTACGCTGTGGAATTATAGCCATTAAAGAAACAATCAACTTGCCATTTATAACCTCTTTAACATTTGAAAACTGTAGAACGCTAGCTGGTAACTCCGCTGAATGTTGCGCAATTGTTGGCGAAGCATTGGGTGCAGAGTTAACAGGCTTAAACTGTGGCACAGGCCCTGATGATGTACTTGAGCCACTTGCTAAAATGCAGGCGGTGAGCAATATTCAGCTAACAGCAAAACCAAATGCTGGTTTACCACAAATGGTTGACGGCAAAGCAACATACAGCTTAAAACCTGATGATTTAGCAAAGTTTTATAAGGATTTCATAGCTGCAAATGTGCAACTGCTTGGCACTTGTTGCGGTAGCACACCTGAACATATAAGTGCGCTTGCAGAAAAACTTGCAAATGAAAAAACAAAAGAAATAATAAACACTAATAAAACTTACGTTTGTTCTGCTTATGAACATACAGCAAATTTTGATTATACACTTTTACCTTTAAAAGCTTTTGAAGAAAACTTTAAAAATGGTGACTTTGAAGATTTAGCAGATGAAATTGAAGATGCAGAAAGCGCAAGTGTAACTGTGCTAGATTTTAGCGATATGCATTTGAATTTTGATATGTGGGAGCTAGTGAGCAGTATTAGTATTTTTGTAAAAAAACCGCTAGGCATTAAAGCTAGTGATAAAAATATAGTTGAGAAATTTTTGCGTTATTATTGCGGCAGAGCCTTAGCTATTGTAAGCGAGGATATGCAAAATATTTGTGATTATTATGGCGCTTTGAGGAAAGATATAGTGTAAACACTATTTAAAACAATTAAAAAGTGAGTTTAAGGAGAAACAATGGCACAGGGGAAGATGAAAAGCATATTTGTTTGTAATAGCTGTGGCGAAACTAGTTTGCGCTGGCTTGGTAGGTGCCCAAGTTGCAGTGCGTGGAATACCATGGTGGAAGATGTGGTAATGGAGCCTAGTAAATCAAGTGCAAAAAGTGCACCTGTAAAAAGGCTAGAGGGTGTAACAAGCCTTGCTGCTACACGCCTTTGCGAAATTAGCACAACTGAGGAAAAAAGCCGTATTATAACAGGTATAACAGAGCTTGACCGTGTGCTTGGTGGTGGCATTGTTTTAGGCGGAGTTGTTTTGCTTTCTGGCGAGCCTGGTGTGGGTAAATCTACAATTTTATTGCAACTTTGCGGTGCAATTTCAGTTACACATAGCGTTTTGTATATAACTGGTGAGGAGAGTGTACGCCAAGTTAAACTGCGTGCAGATAGGTTAAATGTACCACAAGATAACATTTACCTTGTGGCTGAAAACGATGTTGACGAAATTTGCGGTTTGATTGAAAAAACAAAACCGAATTTAGTAATAGTGGATTCCGTACAAACTATGCGCTGTGCTGATATAACATCTTCAGCTGGTACTGTAAGCCTAGTTTAAGAGAGCTCAGCACGCCTTTTAGCTGTTGCAAAAAAT